>DASTYT010000012.1 GCA_035764725.1 Candidatus Methylomirabilota bacterium
CGTCGTCATCGTGGGGACGCAGATCGCATCGCCACGGTGCGCGGCGATGACCTCGAGCACGTCTTCCGGCTTCATCGGGGCCTTCGCGACGGGCGGCGTCGACGGGGCGGCCATCACGCGGTCTCCAGCCCTACGAGCACCACGGCGGGCCCGCGGCGCTCGCGACTCAGGCGATAGTACTCGGGGATGAAGTGCAGATCGTCGGGGCCTTCGAGCCGCGCGTAGGGCACGCCGAAGGTGTCGAGCAGCGGCTCCGCGTAGCGGACCATCGAGTGCCGGGACTCGCGCGGGTCCTTGTCCTTCTCGCGGCTCAGCAGGCCGATCATGTAGAACATCGGCACCCGGCCGTCCATGGCGACGCCTCGAAGGGTGTTGATCGACGCGTACAGGCCCGCGTGCTGGATCATCAGGACCACGGGCTCGCCGCCCATGTAGAGGCCGGCGCCGATGGCGGTGGCCTCGTCCTCGGTGGCGCAGGTCACCACCCGGATGGACTCCTCCTTGTCGAGCGCGGCGAGCACTGTCTTCTGATGCGTATCGGGCACGCTGAGGATCCAGCCGAGATGGCTGTGGAGCGGCGGCTCCGCGACCTCCTTGGCGTGCGCGGTGCGGGCCTCGCGGAAAAGGTCCTTCAAGGTATCGATCACGAGCGTGGCGGGAATGGATTCGGGCATCGCGCCTCCTGGGCCGGTGAAAACCGCCCCTTTATACCACGTGGTCAGGGCCTCGCGGCCGGCCGTTCACCCGACGCGGCTGGTATACTCCAGCACCTGGCGCCCCGTCCACATGACATAGCGCTCGCGGTGATGCTGCGGGTCCCCGGACGCGAGCCGGTCAAGAGCCGGCTGCATGCCTTGCTGGGCCTCGAGGCGGCGACGCTGCTCTACCGCTGCTTCGTGCTCGATACCCTCGACACGGCGGGCCGGGTGCCGGGCGTCGAGGTCATCGCGGCCTTCTCGCCGGTGACGGCAGCGGCGGCGATGGCGGGGCTCGCGCCGGGCATGCGCCGGCTCGCCCAGCGCGGCGACGATCTGGGCGCGCGCATGGCGAACCTCGTGACGGATCTGCTCGAGGCGGGCCATGCCGCCGCGCTGGTCACCGGGAGTGATCTGCCCACACTGCCGGCCGCGCGCTTCGCCGAGGCGGCGCGCGTGCTCGCGGGGGGCGGCGCCGACGTGGTGTTGGGGCCGGCCGAGGACGGCGGCTACTACCTGATCGGGCTGGCGCGGCCCGCGCCGGCGCTCTTCGCCGACATGCGCTGGACCGCGCCCGACGTGCTCGCGGTTACGTGCGAGCGCGCCCAGCGGCTCGGGCTTCGCGTGCATCGACTCCCGCCCTGGTACGACGTGGACACCGCCGCGGACCTTCTCCGCCTGCGCGACGATCTCGCGAGCGTCGCCGCGCCGCCGGCGGCCGGCACCGCCGCCTGGCGCACGCGCCGCTGGCTCGCCGCCTTTCCCGGCTAGCGCGTCAGCCGCCGCCGCGCGCAAGCAGCGCGAGGAGCCGGCCCACCGGCTCGCCGAGTGGCGCCGCCGCCGCGCTCGCCTCCCAGCGTCGCTGCTGCTCGTCCGCGGGCAGCGCGGCGAGCCGCGCCTCCGCGCGGCGGCGGAGCTCCGGAGCGAGCAGCCGCGCGACCTCGAGCGCCAGCGCGCCCGCGCGCTCGCCGCGCGCGACCCCGGGAGGCGCCTCGCCGATCCACGCGAGGCCCACGTCGAGCAGCTGGCGGCGCACGCGCGCGGTCCCGCCGTTCACGCGGATTAGATCGCCGGGCACCGCGCCCCACTCGAGCGCCAGCTCGCCCAGCGTCTCGCCGATGGCGTCGCCGAGCACGGGCGCGCTCTCGCGCGCCACGAGGGCGGCGAGGGCGGGGCGCCACACGGGGGCGAGGGGCGCCGGCGCCCGCGCATCGTCGCGAGGCGCGGGGCGGGCGAGCACCTCGCCATCGGGGGCGAGCACGGCCCGATCCTCGAGCGCGCGGCCGAGCGCCCACAGCGAGCAGACGCGTCGCTCGCCCTCGGCGCGGATCATGCGCGGCTCGCGGCGCCCGAGGCCCTGCCAGTCCGGCCGATAGAACGCGATCCCGTCGAGCACGACCTTGTCCAGCTCCTGGCGGAGCTGCGCGCAGACGCCGTCGGCGACCCAGTGGCGCTCGTGGGGCGCCGGCAGCCAGTCCAGCCCCTCCTCGGAGATGAAGCGATCGAGCGGATCCGCAGCCTCCGGGTCGTGGCGGAAGCACTCGAGCAGCGCGGTGAAGAGCGACTCGCTCGGATACGGCCCGCGGTAGCGCACCCGGGCCAATCCCTGATCCTTCATGAGTCCGGCGAGCAGGTTGAGCACGGCGGTGCCGGCGCCGGGCGGCAGGCGCGACGGCGCGGCCAGCGGCGGGATCCACTCGAGCCGGGCCCAGTCCACCGACTGGAAGACGGTCAGCGGCGCGCGCGGCGTCCACGCCGCGTCGCTCTCGAGGAGCCACAGCGCATCGGAGACGCCCCACGCTGCGGGGGCGCCCGCCTCCGGCTCGACGCCGATCCAATCGCCGTGCGCGCTGCGGACCTTGGCCCATGCGAGCCCGCCGTCGTCGCGCCATCGATAGGCGGCGGTCAGGTGGCCGCGCCGGTCCAGCTCGACCAGACGGCGAC
Source organism: Candidatus Methylomirabilota bacterium (assembly GCA_035764725.1). NCBI lineage: Bacteria > Methylomirabilota (SeqCode) > Candidatus Methylomirabilota bacterium. The sequence continues at coordinate 2,640 of DASTYT010000012.1, forward strand.
GCGGCGTCACCGCGGTGTAGCCGACGAGCGAGCCGTGGCGGCCCGCGCTCAGGGGCGGGTCGGCGCTGTCGAGCGCGCGCCGCAGCGCGCCGAAGCGCTCGGGATCGTGAGCGGCGACCTCGGGGCGCTCGAGCGCCTCGGCCATCCGCTCCACGCGCGCACGGTCCATCGCGTCCCCGATGTTACAATGCGTCTCGATATGGGTGCCGCCGAGCTGGCCTGGCTATCCGCGCTCGAGCTCGCGCGGCGGATCCGCGGCAAGGAGATCTCGCCGGTCGAGGTGATGGAGGCGCTGCTCGACCGCGTCGCCGCCGTCAATCCCGCCATCAACGCCTACTGCACGCTCGCCGCCGAGGAGGCGCGTGACGCCGCCACCGCCGCCGAGGTGGCCATCCTCTCGGGTGAGGCCCTCGGCCCGCTCCACGGCGTCCCGGTGTCGGTGAAGGACCTGATCTTCACGCGCCGTCTCCGCACCACCGCGGGCTCCCGGCTCCTCGCTGATCACGTGCCGGAGGAGGACGCGGTCGCGGTGGAACGTCTACGCGGAGCGGGCGCCATCATCGTCGGCAAGACCAACACGCCGGAGTTCGGGTTCAAGGGCGTCACCGACAACCTGCTCTTCGGCGTCACGCGCAACCCGTGGGATCTCGCGCGCACGCCCGGTGGCTCGAGCGGCGGCGCGGCGGCCGCGGTCGCCGCCGGGCTCGGCCCTCTCGCGCTCGGCACCGACGGGGGCGGGTCGATCCGCATCCCCGCCTCGTTCTGCGGGATCTACGGCCTCAAGCCCTCGTTCGGCCGCGTGCCGTCGGGTCCTGGCCTGCCCGGTTGGGAAACGCTCTCGCATACCGGACCGCTTACGCGCACGGTGCGCGATGCCGCGCTCATGCTGGACGTCCTCGCGGGGCCCGACGATCGCGACCGCCACTCGCTTCCCGCAGTGGAGGGGCCGCCGTTCCTGGCCGCGTGCGACGACGGCATCGCGGGCCTGTCCGTCGCCTGGTCCGCCGACCTCGGCCACGGGCGCGTGGAGCCCGAGGTCGCCGACCTCTGCGCGGAGGCGGCGGTGCGCTTCGAGTCCCTGGGCTGCCACGTCGAGGTGGTCGTGCCCACCTGGGACGATCCCGAGCCCATCTATCGAACCCTCGCCGCCGGAGAGGCGTTCGCCGCCTATCGCGACCGGCTGGACGCGGGCGAGCAGCTGCTCGACCCCGCGTTCGTCGAGCTCCTGCGCTTCGGCGAGGCCATCACCGCCGAGCAATACCTCGGCGCGGTGCTCGCGCGGCGCGAGTTCTGGGGCGAGGTGCAGCGATTCCTCGCGCGCTTCGACCTGCTGATCATGCCCACCGTGGCGGTGGCGCCGTTCGCGGTCGACGCCCTGCCCATTCAGGAGATCGACGGGACTCCCGTGTCGCGGCTCGGCTGGACGCCCTTCACGTATCCGTTCAACCTGACCGGACAGCCGGCGGCGAGCGTACCCGCCGGGGTGACCGCCTCGGGGCTACCCGTGGGCCTGCAGATCGTGGGACGGCGCCACGCCGACCGCACGGTGCTGGCCGCCTCGGCGGCCTGGGAAGCCGCGGCCCCCTGGCACGCGCGCCGGCCGGGCCTGAGCTAAGCCTGCTCCAGCACGTCTTGCTGGTGGGAGTCGGAGGCGCGATCGGATCGGTCCTGCGCTTCCTCACCTCGCTCGCGGCGGCTCAGTGGCTCGGCGCGGACTTTCCGTACGGGACGCTCATCGTGAACCTGGTGGGATCCTTCGTCATCGGCTTCGTCCAGGAGATCGGCGGGGAGGCGCTGATGATCCCCGACGACATGCGGCTCTTCATCACCACGGGCATGATGGGCGGCCTCACGACCTACTCGACCTTCAGTTACGAGACGGTCCGGCTGATGGAGACGCACGCGTGGACCGGGGCCTGGATCAATGTCGTCATCACCACCGCGTGTGCCCTGGGCCTGTGCTTTCTCGGCATCGCCGCCGGCCGTCTCGTGATCGGGCTGCGGGGGTGATCCATGCGGAAGCTCGACGGAGAGCAGGTGCTGATGCGAATCTTCATCGGTGAGAGCGACAAGTGGGAGCGCCGGCCGCTCTACGTGGCGCTCGTGGAGCTGTTTCGCGCGAAGGGCCTGGCCGGCGCCACCGTGCTCCGTGGGGTCGCCGGGTTCGGCCCGAGCTCGATCCTGCACACCGCCGGCGTTCTGAAGCTCTCGGCGGACCTGCCGCTGATCATCGAGGTCGTCGACTCCCAGGAGCATCTGGACGCCATCCTGCCCGAGGTCGACCGGATGATGAGCGGAGGGCTCATCACGATGGAGAAGGTGCGCGTCCTCCGCTACGCACCCTGACCGTCAGGTCAGGGAAGGCGGGGTCGGGCTGGGCGCGTAGCGGATGACCCGCGCACGCTCGGTCATCACGACGCCTCCGTCACCCATCAGCGCGTCGACCTTGGGAAGGACGCGGTCGATTCGCTCCGGCGTGTCGACGACCTCGAGCACGATGGGAAGTCCCTGAGCGGTCACCTCGAGGACGAGGTTGTGGATGCGGCGATCATGGCCGTAGCCCGCGACCCCCTTGAGTACCGTCGTGCCCGCGAGCCCCTCGCTGCGCAGTATCTCGAGCAGGCGGCGAAAGAGCGGCTGGCGGTCGTGGGTTCGCGACTCGCTCAGGATGATGCGCAGCAGGACCTGCTCGCCCTCGATGCCCCGCATGACGCTCCCTCCCACCACATTGCTAGGGATAAGCCGCCGGACTCGATACCCTTGAGGGGAGTGACGCCATCCCCAATTCTACGCGTCGAGGCCCCGACCGCTCAAGGAGGGGCGAGGAGATCGTGCCGATGAGATGGCTCGTCCTGGCCTGTGCCCTTGCCGTCGCGCTGGAATCGCCGGCCTTCGCCCAGCCCGTGGCTTCGCCCGCCTATACGGTGGGCGACTCGTGGGCGTACACCGACGGCCGCCAGATCGCGGTGGTGAAGGTGGAGGACGGCGCGCCGATCATGGCGGGCCCGCTCGCGGTCTGTCCCACCTGTCTCGTCCACTACGATCGCAACCTCGCCATCCGGAAGGTCACCGACGCCGCCGGCAAGGCGGTGGAGGCTGCCAAGATCGACTTCCTCGCCCTCGGCCCCGAGTGGAAGTTCTACGCCTTTCCGCTCGAGGTGAAGAAGACGTGGAGCTTCTCGGCGGAGGGCCTGATCCGCGGTAAGCCCCAGCGTTACGACGTCGGCGTGGTGGTGGCCGCGCTCGAAGACGTGCAGACGAAGGCGGGAAGCTTCAAGGCGTTCAAGATGGAGCGGACCTGGACGGGCACCCAGGCCGGGCAGCCTTTCAAGTTCACCGATGTCGTGTGGTTCGCGCCCAGCGCGAAGTTCCCCGTCAAGTTCCAGTCGAGCCGCGCCGGCGTGAAGCCGGGCGAGCTGACCGCCTACAAGGTCAAGTAGCGGAGGGGCCGGCGGCGGTCAGGCCTTGGGCGGCGCGGGCGGGGCCTGGGGCGGCAGCGTCCACTCCGGGCGGCCGCGTAGCTTGTTGAGGACCTCGCCCATGAACTGGGACAGGGCGGCGGCAATGTCCTCGCGGTCCTTCATGCAGCGGGCATTGTCGGTCCGAAGCCGGGCGACGCCTTCCCGGAGGCGCTCGGTCTCCTGCTCCGTGGCCTGGATCTGAGCCCGCAGGCGCTCGGTGTCCCGCTCGGCGGTGAGCGCGATCCCGTGCAGGCGCGCAAACTCGTCCAGCACCGTGGTGAGGACCTTGACGTTGGCGTCGCCCTCGACCAGCCACTGGATCGCCTGCTCGCGAAGGGTGCTATCCCGTCGGCTCACGGTCTCCATCGCGTTCCCCCTGGCACCGCTCTGGCGCGGCAGGCCGTCCCGGGCCCTACCTCGCCGATTGCGCAAGCCTAGCCCCACCAACCCGGCCGGTCAATTGACATTTCCAATGGCCTGTCGGAGTATCCGTCTGCGGACTCCGATCTGCGAGCCCGCGCGCAAACACCCATGACCGTGAAACAATTCGACGCCATCGTGGTCGGAGGGAGCTTCGCCGGCCTCGGAGTCGCGCGCCAGCTTCAGGGGGAGGTCCTGATCCTCGATCGCAACGAGATCGGGGCCGTCCAGACCTCGGCTTGCGGCACGCCGCTCTGGGTGCCGGAGTCGCTCGGGGTCCGGACCAGCGTGCTCCAGATCCACGATCGCCTCACGGTTCGCACCCCTCAGAGCAGCGTCACCTACGATCTCTCCGAGGTGCCGTTCTGCACCTTCGACTACAAAGCCTTCTGCTTGGGGCTGCTGGCCCAGTGCCGCGCCCGCTTCCTGCGCGCCACGGTGACCGGGATCGAGGAGGGGGCGGTGGTGACGTCGGAGGGCCGCTTTCGCGCGCCCATCATCGTGGATGCCTCGGGCTGGCGCGGCACGCTCGTCAATGGCCGGCGCCGGGCCGCATCCCGGCGCGGTTACTCGTTCGGCCTCGAGACGCGCGCGCGGCTCACCGATGAGGGGCTGTCCTTCTGGCTCGACAAGCGGCTGATCCGCCGCGGGCTCGGCTGGGTGTTCCCGGTGGGCGGCGCGAGCCTCATCGGGCTCGGGTCGTACTCCGGCGCCTCCAAGCTCAAGCCGGCCCTGGATCGATTCCTCTCCGAGGTCGGCGCCGAGGCCACCACGTATCACGGCACGTACTTCCCCAATCGGCTCCTGCGTCCGACGGTGGGCCGGCTCTTTGCGGTGGGTGATGCCGCCGGGCAGTGCATGCCCTTCACCGCGGAGGGGATTCGCCCGGCTCTCTATTTCGGCGGGGAGTGCGGGAAGCTCGTCCAGGAGGTCATCGCGGGGCGACTGAGCCTGGGCGAGGCGCTGGATCGCTACCGCCGCCGCGTCGAGGGCTATCGCCGCGCGTACCGGGTGCTGTGGCTCGCGCAGCTCTTCGCCGCGCACGCCCCGACACGCTGGTTCGCCGCCTTCACCCGTCTCGCCGCCCGCGACCCTTTGCTCCCGCGCTGGTGGCCGCGCTACGGCTGGTTCGGGCGCTTCGAGGCCGCCGCGGTTCCCGCTCCATGAGGGCCCCCGTGCAACGATGCTCGGGCCGGCCGTGAGGCGATGGGCGAGCTGATCGGGCGGTATCGGTGGCCGATCCTGATCGGGGCGTCCGCGCTGTTCCTCGGCGTGTGCGTGTGGTTCATCATGTCGGAGTCGTCGGGCTGGGCCTATGTCGTCCGGCTGTACGAGGACAAGCGCTTCCTCAAGCAGACCCTCCGGGAGTGGGGCATCCTCGCCCCCATCTTCTTCATCCTGCTGCAGGCGCTCCAGGTCGTGGTCTCGCCGATCCCCGGCGAGGCCACCGGCTTTCTCGGCGGCTTCCTCTTCGGCGTCTGGGGCGGCTTCATTTACTCGACGATCGGGCTCACGCTGGGCTCGGTCGCGGCCTTCGCGGTGGGACGCTGGCTGGGCGCCCGCTTCGTGCAGCGCATGATCAGCCAGGAGACGTGGGACCGGCTCGGATTCATCGTGGAGGCGGAGGGGGCCATCCTCTGCTTCATCATCTTCCTGATCCCGGGGTTGCCGAAGGACATCGTCTGCTACCTCTTCGGGATCAGCCCGATGCCGATCTGGGTGTTCGCGGTGGTGTCCGGGCTCGGCCGGATGCCCGGCACCTGGATTCTCTCCGCGCAGGGCGCGCATACGGCCACCGGGCAATACATTCACGTGGTGCTGATCTCCGCCATCGCCATCGCGGTGGCGCTGCCGCTCTACTACTACCGCAAGCGGATCGTCGCGTGGGCGCAGCGCCGCAACCACCGGGAGGGGGCTTGACACCGGCGCCGCCGCATTCGTATCATCACGGACACTTTCCAGGAAAGGAGGCGGGCCGATGACGGGAACGGGAATCGGGAGCGTGCAGGGCTGGCGCCACTCCTTTTACTTTCCCCCGGTCCGCCTGCCGGCTCCCCTGAGCTAGTCTCCAGGAGCCACGGGCGGACGGATCGCCGGCCCGTGGCGAACCAGTCGAGCCCAACGCCGCGGCCAGCACCGCCCGCGGCGTTTTTGTTTGTGAAAATGGGCCGACGCGCGGAACGGAGGGCGCCATGATCATCGTGCTCAAGTCGGGGATCTCGGAGGCGGAAGTCGACGCGGTCTGTCGCCGTATCGAGGAGCTCGGGTACCGGCCCCACACCATTCGCGGCGAGTTCAAGACCGTGATCGGTGCGGTGGGGGAGGAGCGTGGGAAGGCGGATCTGCGGATCCTGGAAGCGATGGAGACGGTCGAGTCGGTGGTACCGATCCAGCAGCCGTTCAAGCTGGCGAGCCGCGAGATCCGGCCGGAGCCCAGCGAGGTGCGGGTCAACGGGGTGGTCATCGGGGCCAAGCCGGTGGTGGTGATGGCGGGGCCATGCTCGGTGGAGTCGGAGTCCCAGGTGCTCGAGGTGGCGGACGCCGTGAAGGACGCCGGCGCCCGGATCCTTCGCGGCGGCGCGTACAAGCCGCGCACGTCGCCGTACGCGTTCCAGGGGCTCAAGGAGCAGGGCCTGAAGTACCTCGCGGAGGCCCGCAAGCGCACCGGGCTTCCCGTCGTCACCGAGGTGCTCGAGACGGAGAGCGCCGAGCTGGTCGCCGAGTACTCTGACATCCTCCAGGTCGGCGCCCGCAACATCCAGAACTTCACGCTGCTCCGCCGGGTGGGCGAGCTGGGCAAGCCCGTGCTGCTCAAGCGAGGCATGGCCACCAGCATCCAGGAGTTCCTCCTCTCCGCCGAGTACATCCTCGCCGCGGGCAACCCTCGCGTGATCCTCTGCGAGCGAGGGATTCGTACCTTCGAGACCTCCACGCGCTTCACCCTCGACCTCAATGCGGTGCCGGTGCTCAAGAAGCTCTCGCACCTGCCGGTGGTCGTGGATCCCTCGCACGGCACCGGCCACTGGGATCTGGTCGCGCCGATGGCGAAGGGCGCGGTGGCGTGCGGCGCGGACGGGCTCATCATCGAGGTGCATCCCCGGCCCGAGGAAGCCCTCTCCGATGGGCCGCAGTCCCTCAAGCCGTCGAAGTTCGCGCAGCTCATGCGCGAGCTCCGGCCGGTCGCGGAGGCCGTCGGCCGCAGCCTCTGATCCGTACGACCGGCATGGCATAATCGGAGGACCATGCGAACGGGGCTGCCGAGGCGTCGGGATCGGCGTTTGCGCGGCCGGCGGGGGTTCTTCGTCGCCGTCGCCTGCTCGATCCTGTTCCATGTCCTCCTCGCCGCGCTGGTCCTGCTGGGCGGTGTCTGGAGCGAGCAAAAGCACGCGAAGAAGGGGGAGCCCCTCTTCGTGGACATCGCGCCGGACAAGCCGGAGGAGAAGGCCCCCGCGGGCAATCCGTCGCGCCCGCCCGGCACGGTGGCCAGTCGGCCGTCGCCGCCGCCGGCGCCGAAGGCGCCCGAGGCCAGGGTCCGGGTGGCGGAGGCGCCGCGGCCCGCCCCCAAACCGGCCCCCAGCCCGCCCGCGCCCGCCGCGCCGAAGCCGCCCGAGCAGGTCGCGAAGGCCGCGCCGCCCGAGCCGCCCGCGCCCAAGGCGCCGCCCGAGCCGGCGCCCGCGCCGAAGCCGGCGGAGACGCCGCCACCCACGACGCCCACGCCGCAGGCCACGCCGGCTCCCAAGGAGCCGCATGGTCCCGCCGAGAATCGCGTCGCCACTCCGTCGCCGCCGGCGCCCCAAGGCCCGACGACCGCGCGGAGCAGCGGCGGCATTGATCTGCCCGCCGCGATGCTGCGCCGCCCGCCCGGGCAGGGGGGCGGCGGCCTTCGCGACGGGCGCGGCGGCGTCGAGGGGGAGCCGGTCCCGCTCGACACGCCGGACCCGAAGTACCAGGACTACTTCCGCATCCTGCGCGAGCGGATCCAGGCCAAGTGGAGCTATCCGCGGGAGGCGGGGGACCGGGGCATCGGCGGCGCGCTCCTAATCGAGTTCCACATCGCCAAGGACGGCCGCCTCGCCTATCTGGAGGTCCGCCGTTCCTCCGGAGTCGAGATCCTCGACGAGTACGCGGTGAACGCGATCAAGCTCGCTCAGCCCTTTCCCCCGGTGCCGGACAACCTCGCCAAGCAGGTCCTCGCCATCAACGGGAACTTCGTCTACCAGATCGTCGAGAACTCCCTCGTCAAGCAGTTCACCCGGTAGGAAGCCGAGGGCGGGAAAGCCCCGCCGCGAGGGGCCGCCCCGACGGGGGCTCGCTTGACAGTGCTGTCGCGTATCCTGTAGCATGGCAATGCTTTTTGGGGGACGGGGCAGGCTCGTAGCTCAGTGGGAGAGCGCTACCTTGACACGGTAGAGGTCGGCGGTTCGAAACCGCCCGAGCCTACCACTCGATCTCGTCAGTCAGGAGTGCCTATCCGGGACGGAGCAGCGCACGCGGAAACGAGCGGGAGCGAGCATCACCGGGCGGGGTCCCAGTGATGCTTTTTTGTTCTACGTGGCGGGTCCGATGCCGAGGAATCGATGGCTGAGTCCGAAGAAGACCGACATCTGAAGCTGGCCGGGGAGTTCGACTGCGTCCCCGAGCCCCTGCCCACCCTCCGCCACTCCACGTCCCACGTGATGGCGCAGGCGGTCAAGCAGCTCTTCCCCGACGTGCGGGTCGCCATCGGCCCCGCTATCGAGGACGGCTTCTACTACGACTTTGCCAAGGCCACACCCTTCACGCCGGAAGACCTCGAGAAGATCGAGGGGCGGATGAAGGACATCGTCAAGAAGGATCTGCCCTTCATCAGAGAGGAATGGCCTCGCGAGCAGGCCATCCGCTGGTTCGAGGAGCACGGCGAGCCCTTCAAGGTCGAGATCCTGCGTGGGCTCGACGTGCCCACGGTGTCGGTCTACAAGCAGGGCGACTTTCTTGATCTCTGCCGCGGGCCGCACGTGGGGTCCACGGGCGCGATCAAGGCCTTCAAGCTCCTCTCGTCCTCGGGCGCGTACTGGCGCGGAGACGAGAAGAACCCGATGCTCCAGCGCATCTACGGGACGGCGTGGCTCACCCGGGAGGAGCTCGACAAGCACCTCTGGCGGCTCGAGGAGGCGAAGAAGCGCGACCACCGGAAGCTCGGCCGCGAGCTCGGGCTCTTCGAGTTCCACGACGTGGCGCCGGGCGCGCCGTTCTGGCTTCCCGGCGGCATGGTGCTCGTGCGCGAGCTCGAGCGGATGGCGCGCGAGTCGCTGGACACGCGGGGCTACCAGGAGATCGCCACGCCCATCGTGGTGAACAAGAAGCTCTGGGAGCAGTCGGGGCACTGGGCCCACTACCAGGAGAACATGTTCATCCTCGACGTCGAGGGCGAAACATACAGCCTCAAGCCCATGAACTGCCCGGAGTCGTCCTACGTCTACAAGCGCTCGCTGCGCTCGTATCGGGACCTCCCCATCCGCTACTCCGAGATGGGGCGCTGCCACCGCAACGAGCGCTCGGGCACGCTGTCCGGGCTGGTGCGGGTGCGCCAGTTCACGCAGGACGACGCCCACATCTACTGCCGGCCCGATCAGCTCCAGGCGGAGATCACGGATCTCCTCGAGCTGGTCCGCGAGTGGTACGCCACGTTCGGGCTGCCGCCCTCGTACCGGCTGGCCACCCGGGCGCCCGACAAGCTCGGCACGGAGCAGCAGTGGGATGCGGCGGAGGACGCGCTCCACCAGGCGCTCCGGGCCAACGCGGTCGCCTACGACCTCGACAAGGGCGGGGCGGCCTTCTACGGGCCCAAGATCGACATCGACGTGGAGGACGCGCTGGGCCGCCAGTGGCAGCTCGCCACCATCCAGGTCGATCTCACGATGCTGCCCGAGCGCATGCAGTGCGAGTTCATCGACACCGACGGCCAGCCCAAGCGGCCGGTGGTGGTGCACCGCGCGATCTTCGGCTCATACGAGCGCTTCGTGGCCATCCTCACCGAGCACTTCGCCGGCGCGTTCCCCACGTGGCTCGCCCCCGTGCAGGCGCGCGTGCTGCCCATCAGCGAGAAGCACGCCGAGTACGGGCGCGCGGTGCACGCACGCCTGCGCCAGGCGCGCATCCGCGCCGAGCTGGACGACCGCAACGAGAAGCTGGGATACCGCGTGCGCGAGGCCCAGGTGCAGAAGGTGCCGTACGTGCTGGTGGTCGGCGAGCGCGAGGCCCAGAACGGCACCGCGAGTGTCCGCGTCCGCGGCGGCGCCGACCTCGGCGCCCTGCCCGTCGACCGCGTGCTTGCCGAGCTCGCCGCGGAGATCGCCAGTCGGTCCGCCACTCTCACCGTGGGGCAGTCGGCATGAGCCGCGCCCCCAAGGAGCCGCGCGATACAGCCTAAAGACATTCGCATCAACGAGGGGATTCGGGTTCGGGAGGTGCGGGTGGTGAGCGACACCGGGGAGCAGCTGGGGATCTTGCCGATCGCCCAGGCCCTGGAGCTGGCGAAGCAGCGCGACATGGATCTGGTCGAGGTGGCGGCGGAGGCGGTCCCGCCCGTGTGCCGGATCATGGACTTCGGCAAGTACAAGTACACGCAGGCGCGGAGGCAGAAGGAAGCGCGCAAGAAGCAGACGACGATTCTCGTGAAGGAAGTGAAGCTCGGCCCCAAGACGGACACGCACGATTTCGACTTCAAGGCCAAGCACGTGCGCCGGTTCATCGAGGAAGGCAACAAGGCCAAGGTCACCGTGCGGTTCAAGGGGCGTGAGATGGCGCATACGGAGCTCGGCTGGAAGATGCTGAACCGGATGCAGGAGCTGATGTCGGACCTGGCGGTGGTGGAGAGCCACCCGCGGATGGAGGGGCGCATGCTCAGCATGATCCTCTCGCCGAAAGCGCACTGAGGGACAGGACCATGCCGAAGATGAAGACGAAGCGGGCGGCGCGCAAGCGCCTCAAGGTCACGGGCACCGGTAAGCTGATGCGGCGCCGGGGGCTGAAGCGGCACATGCTGGAGCACAAGAGCCCGAAGCGCCGGCGCCACCTCGGCAAGTCGGCGCCGGTCAGCCCGGCGGACCACGACCGGATCAGGGCGCTCGTACCCTACCTGTAGGAGAGGAGCCACACGATGCCACGGGCCAAGGGCGGGTCGAAGACCCGCCAGCGCAGGAAGAAGATTCTCAAGCAGGCGAAGGGCTACTTCGGCGGGCGGCGGCGTCTCTACCGCACGGCGGCGGAGACGGTGCTGCGCGCGGGCGCCTTCGCCTACAGGGGGCGCAAGCAGAAGAAGCGGCGGGCGCGCGCGCTGTGGATCATCCGCGTGAACGCGGCGTGCCGCCCCCTCGGGCTCTCCTACTCGCGGTTCATGGACGGGCTCAAGAAGGCCGGCGTCGCGCTCGATCGGAAGATCCTGGCCGAGCTCGCCGTGCACGATCCCACCGCCTTCGCCAAGCTGGCGGAGACGGCGCGAGCGGCGGACCGCGCCTAGCGTGAAGGGGGACCCCCGGGTCCAGCAGATCCACGACCGGGCCCTGGCGGAGATCGCCGGGGCCCGGTCCACGTCTGATCTGGAAGCGCTGCGCGTGCGCGTCCTCGGGCGCTCCGGCGAGCTGACCGCGCTGCTGCGCTCGCTGGGCTCGCTCCCCGCCGCCGAGCGGCCGAAGGTCGGGCAGCAGGCCAACGAGGTCAAGCAGGCGCTCGAGGCCGCGCTCACCGCGCGCATCGAGACCCTCAAGGACGAGGAGCGCCGGCGTGCCCGCGAGTCCGAGCGGATCGATCTCACGCTGCCCGGCCGCTACACGCCGCCGGGCGCGGTGCACCCGCTCACGCGCGTGCTCGACGAGATCATCTCGATCTTCGCCGGCCTCGGCTTCTCGGTGGCGGAGGGGCCCGAGGCGGAGACCGACTACTACAACTTCAGCGCGCTCAACTTCCCCGACGACCATCCCGCACGCGACATGCAGGACACGCTGCACCTCGCGGGGGGCGCGCTGCTGCGCACCCATACCTCACCCGTGCAGATCCGGACCATGCTGGGTCGGAAGCCGCCGGTGCGCACGATCTCGCCGGGCAAGGTCTATCGCCGCGACCTGACCGACGCCACCCACTCGCCGATGTTCCACCAGGTCGAGGGGTTGGCGGTGGACCGCCACATCACCATGGCCGACCTCAAGGCCACGCTCGAGCTCTTCGCGAAGCAGATGTTCGGCGCGCGCTCGCGGCTGCGCTTCCGGCCGTCGTTCTTCCCCTTCACCGAGCCCTCGGCGGAGGCGGACGTGCTCTGCTTCAAGTGCGGCGGCGACGGCTGCCGCTTCTGCAAGCAGGGGGGCTGGCTCGAGATCCTGGGCTCGGGCATGGTGCATCCCAACGTGCTCCGCAACGTGGGCTACGATCCCGAGGAGGTCACCGGCTGGGCCTTCGGCATGGGTGTCGAGCGTATCGCGATCCTCAAGTACGAGGTGGACGACATCCGCCTGTTCTTCGAAAACGACCTGCGCTTCCTCGGCCAGTTCGCCCCCGTCACGGTGGCCGCGCCATGAAGATCTCCTACCGCTGGCTGCGCGAGTACGTGGACACGGATCTGCCGCCCGCCGTCCTCGCCGACCGGCTCACCAATGCCGGCATCCCGGTGGAGGGGGTGACCCCCCTCGTTGAAGGGCTCGGGGGCGTGGTGGTGGCCGAGATCGAGTCCATCGAGCGCGAAGTTCCCGGGGCGGGCGGCCACGTCAACCGCCTGTGCCGCGTGGCGCTGCCCGATCGCACGCTGTCGGTGCTCTGCGGCGCGCCCAACGCCGTCGTCGGCCTCCGCACCGCGCTGGCCCCGCCCGGCGCCACCCTGCCTGGCGGGCGGGCGATCGGCGTCGCCACCATTCGTGGCACGCGCTCCGAGGGCATGCTGTGCTCGGAGAAGGAGCTGGGCATCGGGGACGACGGGGACGGCATCCTCGCCCTGCCCGCGGATGCGCCCCTCGGCACGGACCTCGTCACCTATCTCGGGCTCGACGACACCATCTTCGAGATCGAGATCACGCCGAACCGGCCCGACGCGCTCTCCATCGTGGGCGTGGCGCGCGAGGTCGCGGCAGTCACCGGCGCGCCCTTCCGCTTCCCCCAGGTCGCGGTGAAGGAGAGCGAGCCCGAGGCGGCGGCGCTGGCGACGGTGGAGATCGCCGATCCCGATCTGTGCCCCCGCTACGCGGCGCGGGTGATCACCGGGCTCACGGTGAAGCCCTCGCCGCCATGGCTGGCGCAGCGCCTACGCGCGGTGGGCCTCCGCCCCATCAACAACGTGGTGGACGTCACGAACTACGTCATGTGGGAGCTGGGCCAGGCGCTGCACGCCTTCGACCACGCCGCGCTCGACGGCGCCCGCATCGTCGTGCGCCGCGCGCGGCCCGGCGAGCGCATCACGACGCTGGACGGCCGGACCCGTGCGCTGAGCCCGGACATGCTGGTGATCGCGGACGCCGGGCGCCCGGTGGGGCTCGCGGGCGTGATGGGCGGCGGCGACAGCGAGGTGCGCTCGGAGACGACCACCGTGCTCCTCGAGGCCGCCTGCTTCAACGGCGCGTCCGTCCGCCGGACGTCGCGCGCGCTCGGGCTCGCCACCGACGCCGCCTATCGTTTCGAGCGCGGCAGCGACATCGAGGCCGTGATCCCCGCGGTGAACCGCGCCGCGCTGCTCATGGCGGACCTGGGCGGCGGCACGGTGGCGCGCGGCGTGATCGACGTGTACCCGGCGCCGCGGGCGCACTCGCGCATCGCGCTGCGGCTCGAGCGGGTCGAGCGCGTGGTCGGCGCGGTCCCGCCGCGCGCGGAGGTCATTCGCATCCTCCAGGCCCTGGGCTTCGCGGTCGATGATTCCGGACCCGTGCTCCAGGTGGTGGTGCCGAGCTTCCGGCGCGACATCGTCCAGGAGGACGATCTCGTCGAGGAGATCGTGCGCATCTGGGGCTACGACAAGATCCCGCAGCAGCTCGCCCCCGCCGGCGAGCTGTCGCCGGTGACACGGCCCGCCGATCAGCTCCTCGCCGAGCGGGCGGGCGGCGCGCTCGTCGACGCGGGCCTGTCGGAGTGCATCACGTACTCGTTCCTCGATCCTGCGCGCCTCAAGGCGCTGGGGTGGGACGATCCCGGCCGCCTCGTCGCCCTGCTCAACCCGCTCTCCGCGGAGCGGTCGATCATGCGGCCGTCCCTGGTGCCGGGCCTGCTCGAGGTGCTCGCGACCAACGCTCATCGCCAGCGGCCCGACGTGCGCGTGTTCGAGACCGGCGTCACCTTCGCTCCCCACCGCGAGCACGACGGCGACCGGCCGATGCACGAGGAGCTGTGGCTGGGCGTGGCGCTCACCGGCCAGCGCGCGGCCCGCGCGTGGCATGCGTCCCGCGAGCGCGTCGATCTCTACGACGCCAAGGGCATGGCCGAGCTCGTCCTCGCCACCGCGGGCGTGACCGGGGCCGTCACCGAGCCGTGGCCGGCGGGCGAGGAGCCGGGGTATTTCGAGCCGGGCCGCGCCGCGCGGCTCCTCGTCGACGGGGCGGAGATCGCGCGCTTCGGCGAGGTGGCCCACCGGGCCCGCGAGGTCTTCGACCTCGCCGCGCCGGTCTTCGTGGCCGAGGTCTCACTGTCCGCGCTCGTCGCGCGGGCGCCCGCGGTGCCGCGCTTTATCCCGCTGCCGCGCTTCCCCGCCGTGCAGCGTGACCTGGCCCTCGTCGTCGGCGACGACGTCACGGTGGCGCAGGTGGAGGCGGCCATCCGCAGCCTGGCCGTCGCATGGCTGGTCGACCTCGCCCTCTTCGACGTGTACAGCGGGAGCCAGGTAGGGCCGGGAAAGCGGAGTCTTGCGTGGAGTCTCACCTATCAGGCCGTCGACCGCACGCTGACGGACGCGGAGGTCAACGAGGCGCACGGGCGCCTCGTTCGCGAGCTGGCCGCGCGCTTCGGCGCCGAGGTTCGGGGGGCCTGATGGCCGACACGCTGGCGCAGCGCCTCGAGATGCTGGAGGCGGCGATCAAGCGCGCGACCGCGCAGATCGAGCGGCTCCGCGCGGAGCGCGACACCCTCAAGACGCGGCTGGAGTCCTACGAGGCGGAGCGCGCCGAGCTCCGGGCGCTCAAGCAGGAACGGAAGGACATCGTGACCCAGATGGACGCGATCCTCCGGGAGCTGGACAAGCTCGATCTCTAGGAGGCCCCGGCATGGCCGAGCCCAGACGCGTCGACGTGGAGATCCTCGGGCAGCGCTATGCGATCCGTAGCGAGGCGCCGCCGGACTATGTCCGCCAGCTTGTCGCCTATGTGGAGAAGCGGGTGCAGGAGATCCGAGGCGACGCGCCGGGGCAGGATACGACCAAGGTGCTCGTCCTCACCGCCCTCGACATCACCGACGAGCTGTTCCGCCTGCGCGACGAGCAGGGCAAGGGCGACATCGACGTCACCGCGCGCCTGGGCCAGCTGATCAAGCTCCTGGACGCCGTGGTCCCGCCGTCGCGCTAAGGCTCCGCCATGGCCCATCTGCTCTGCCACGCGGAGCCCGACACGCTGATCCTGGACACCGACGTGCTCGACGCCCAGCCCGGCCGCGTTCTCCTGAAGCGCTCGCCCTTCTATCCCGGCGGCGGCGGCCAGCCTCCGGATCGGGGCGCGCTCGAGTGGAACGGGGGCGTGACCGCCGTGAAGGGCTTCGAGCCGGGCATCGAGGGGGTCTGGCATCTCCTTGCCGACGAGGTCGAGCTGACCGGCCCGATCCGCGCCACCGTGGACCCGGCGTTCCGCCGCCTGATGCGCTCGGTGCACACGGATACGCACATCCTCAATGCCTTCGTCTTTCGCGCCTTCAATGGGGCGCTGGTCACCGGCGTCCAGATCGGGGAGGACGGCACCGCCCGGATGGACTTCGACGTGCCCGACGCCGACAATGACCGGCTCCGGGCGCTCGAGGGCCCCATCAACGACGCGATCGCGCAGGACCTGCCCCTCCGCTTTACGTACGTTCCGATGGCCGAGGCGCTCGCCCAGCGGGGGCTCATCCGCACGCAGGCGGTGGCCCCGCCCCCCACCCCCGACGGTCTGATCCGCATCGTCGAGATCGCGGACCTGGACCGGCAAGCCTGCGGGGGGACGCATCTCGCCGCCACCGGAAGCTCCCCGCCCATCCGCATCCTCAAGATCGACAACAAGGGGCGTCACAACCGACGGGTGAAGATCGGCCTCGTCGCGCCCCCGACGGGCCCCTGACGCGGGCACAAACTCCTTGACGCTCGGGCGGGGCGGGGGGTACACAGGAAGCGCCCTGCGCTGTGCGTGATGTCGGGGGGAAGTTTCAACCTCGTTTACATGCAGGACGCCGTGCAAGAGGGTGGTGCGCATGCCCCTCGTAGAGGGGAAGCCTAAAGCCCTCCTTTTGGCGCCCACCTGGTACATACCAGGTTCGAAACACCACCGGCACACGGCAGAGGTGGGGCATCTCTCCTTGGCGCGCGTCCGCCCCGGACGTGTGTCCTTTCGTTGACAACGCTGCGTCCAAGCGCCTATACTTTGGCAAATTTCGCGGCTACTTGCCGCGCGTGGACCCACAGCGAACATCAATCCGTCCGGGGCAAACCCGGAAGGAGCGATCCATGGACCTGATGCTGCTGCTCCTCCCCCTGGTGGCGATTCTCGCCTTCCTGGTCGGATATCTCGGGCAGAAGATCACCACCGTTCGTACCATCGGCGACGCCGAGACCCGCGCGCGGCGCATCGTCGAGGAAGCCAAGACGAAGGTCGACCAGGCTGCGCGCGAGACCGAGGCCAAGGCCCGCGAGGCCGAGGCCAAGATCCGCAATGCCGAGCTCGAGGCCAAGGAGATGGCCCTGCGCGCCCGGGCCGAGCTCGAGCAGGAGAGCCGCGCCCGCCAGAAGGATATGCAGGACATCGAGCGGCGGGTCGCCCAGCAGGAGGAACAGGTCACCCGCCGCCTGGACCAGCTCGACCGGCGCGACCAGGATTTTCACCAGCGCGAAAAGGGCCTGGGGGACCGCGAGCGCCGGCTGACCGAGACCGAGGCCCGCCTCACCAACGCCCTCGACGAGCACAAGCGGAAGCTGGAGTCGATCGCCGGGCTGACCGCGGAGGAAGCGCGGCGGCAGCTCATGGCCCAGGTCGAGGTGGAGGCCCGCCGGGAGGCCCAGCTCCTCGGCATGCGGCTCGAGGAGGAGGCGCGCGAGGTCGCCCACGGCAAGGCCAAGGAGGTGCTCGCCACCACCATCCAGCGCCTCGCCCCCGACTATACGGTCGAGACGGCGGTGTCCATCGTGGACCTGCCCTCCGACGACATGAAGGGCCGCATCATCGGTCGCGAGGGGCGGAACATCCGGGCGCTCGAGCTCCACACCGGGGTGGACCTCATCGTGGACGACACGCCGGAGGCGGTGCTGATCTCCGCCTACGACCCCTACCGCCGCGAGATCGCGCGGCTGGCCCTCCAGAAGCTCATCGCGGACGGGCGCATCCATCCCGCGCGCATCGAGGAAGTGGTGGACAAGGTCAAGAAGGAGATGGAGGAGCACCTCAAGGAGGAGGGCGAAAAAGCCTGCTTCGAGGTGGGTGTGCACGGCCTCCATCCCGAGCTGATCAAGCTCGTCGGGCGCATGAAGTACCGCACCTCCTACGGCCAGAACTGCCTCCAGCACTCCAAGGAGGTGGCGTGGCTGGCCGGCATGATGGCGGCGGAGATCGGCGCCGACGTGAAGCTGGCCAAGCGCATGGGGCTGCTCCACGACATCGGCAAGGCCCTCACCCACGAGCAGGAAGGAAGCCACCCGGAGCTATCGCTCCAGGTCCTCACCAAGTACAGCGAGTCGCCGCAGGTGATCAACGCCGCCCTGTGCGGGCACGAGAACGTGGAGGCCGAGACCATCGAGGCGGTACTCACGGAGGCCGCCGACGGCATCTCGGCGGCCCGCCCGGGGGCGCGGCGCGACGTGCTCGAGAGCTACATCAAGCGGCTGGCCAAGCTGGAAGAGATCGCGATGTCCTACAAGGGCGTCGAGATGTGCTACGCGATCCAGGCGGGCCGCGAGCTGCGCATCATGACCAAGGCCGAGCAGATCTCCGACCTCGACGCGCATCAGCTCGCCAAGGACATCTCCAAGCGCATCGAGGCCGAGATGCAGTACCCCGGGCACATCAAGGTCGTGGTGATCCGCGAGACGCGCGCGGTCGAGGTGGCAAAGTAGCGATGGCCAAGCCGCTGACGATCCTGTGCGTGGGCGACCTCTTCGGCGAGCCCGGGCGGCGCGCCGCCGAGACCTTGGTGCCCAAGCTCCGCAAGCAGTACGAAGTCGATCTCGCCATCGTCAACGTGGAGAACGCGGCGGCGGGCTACGGCGTGACGCCCCAGATCGCGCGCTCGATGCTCGAGCACGGCGCCGACGTGATGACCACCGGCAACCACATCTGGGACCGCAAGGAGATCATCGAGTACATCGTCAAGGACAACCTCCTTCTCCGCCCCGCCAACTTCCCCGCCGGCACCCCCGGCGCGGGCTCGGTGGTGGTGAAGGTCGGGCCGCACAAGGTCGGCGTGCTGAACCTGATGGGCCGGGTGTTCTTCCCCCAGCAGCTCGACTGTCCGTTCCGCAAGGCCGACGAGGAGATCGCGCGGCTCCGCCAGGAGACGCCGATCATCGTGGTGGACGCGCACTGCGAGGCAACCTCCGAATCGCAGGCGCTCGGGTGGTATCTCGACGGGCAGGTGAGCGCGGTGGTGGGCACGCATCGCCACACCCAGACCGCGGACGAGCGCGTGCTGCCGAAAGGCACCGCGTTCATCACCGATCTCGGCATGACGGGGCCGGTCAACTCCGTGATCGGGGTGGACCCGGAGCTCGCCATCGCGCGCTTCCTCACCCAGATGCCCACGCGCTTCGAGCCGGCCAAGGGCCCGGCGGCCCTGCACGGCGCGGTGATCCGCGTCGATCCGGACACCGGCAAGGCGCTCGGCATCGAGCGCCTCCGCGTTCCCGCCCCCGCCTGATCCGCGCGGCGTGACTCTCGACGGGAAGGCCGTCGCGGCGAAGGTCCTGGCCGAGGTCAAGGCCGGGGCCGCCGCCTACCGGGAGCGCACGGGCGCGCCGCCCACGCTGGCGGTCATCCTCGTGGGCGAAGATCCCGCCTCGCAGCTCTACGTGCGCAGCAAGAAGCGCGACGCCGAGGAGGTGGGCATCGCCTCGCGCGACTTCCTCTTCCCCCAGGGCTGCACCCAGGCCGAGCTCCACGCGACGATCCAGCGCATCAACGCCGATCCCTCGATGCACGGGGTGCTGCTGCAGCTCCCGCTGCCGAAGGGCCTGGACGAGGATGCGGCCATCGCGACCATCGCCCCCGCGAAGGACGCCGACGGTCTTCACCCGGTGAGCCTGGGCAACCTGCTCGGGGGGAAGCCGACCCTGGTGCCCTGCACACCGGCCGGCTGCATCGAGATCCTCGACCACTACGGGATTCCCCTCGAGGGCGCGGAGGCGGTGGTGGTGGGGCGCTCGCGACTCGTGGGGAAGCCCCTCGCCCAGCTTCTCATCGGGCGCAACGCGACCGTGACGACCTGCCACACGCGGACCCGCGATCTCGCTGCCCACTGCCGGCGCGCCGACCTCCTCTGCGTGGCCGCGGGCCGCGCGCGTATGGTGACGGGCGACATGGTCAAGAACGGCGTGGTGGTGATCGACGTGGGCACCAACCGGCTCGACACCGGCAAGCTCGCCGGCGACGTGGACTTCGCCTCGGTAAGCCCGAAGGCCGGCGCGATCACGCCGGTGCCCGGCGGCGTGGGGCCGATGACGCGCGCCATGCTCATGCGCAACACGCTCCTCGCCGCCCAGCGCCAGGCCGGCCTCTCCCCCTCCTGACGTGGCTGAACGGGCGGTCCTCTCCGTCTCCGAGCTGACGGCTCGGATCAAGGAGCAGCTCGAGGTGGCCTTCCCCGCGGTGTGGGTGGAAGGCGAGATCAGCAATCTCCGCACGCCCGGCTCCGGCCACGCGTACTTCACCCTGAAGGACGAGACGGCCCAGCTACGCGCCGTGCTCTTCCGGAACCGGGGCCGGCGCATCCGCTTCGAGCCCGAGGACGGGATGAAGGTGCTGGCCTTCGGCGGCCTCGACCTCTACCCGCCGCGCGGCGAATACCAGTTAGTGGTCGAGCTCCTCGAGCCCAAGGGCGTGGGAGCCCTCCAGTACGCCTTCGAGCAGCTCAAGCGTCGGCTCGAGGCCGAGGGGCTCTTCGAGCAGGCGCGCAAGCGGCCGCTCCCTGCCTTCCCCCGCGTGATCGGCATCGTGACCTCGCCCACCGGCGCGGCCGTCCGCGACATGCTCCACATCATCGGGCGGCGCTTCGGTGACCTGCGCATCCTGATTGTGCCGGTGCGCGTGCAGGGGGAGGAAGCGCCGGGGGAGATCGTGGCCGCCCTCGCGACGCTCGCCGCGGTGGACGAGCTCGACGTGGTGATCGTGGGTCGCGGCGGCGGTTCCATCGAGGATCTCTGGGCCTTCAATGACGAGCGCGTGGCCCGTGCCATCGTGGCGTCGCGGGTGCCGGTGATCTCGGCGGTAGGTCACGAGACCGACTACACCATCGCCGACTTCGTGGCCGATCTCCGCGCGCCCACGCCGTCCGGCGCCGCCGAGCTGGTGGTGCGCGAGAAGCTCGCGGTGATGGAGATGCTGGTGGATCTGCACGACCGCCTGCGCCTGGCGATGGCCTCGCAGATGGCGCGCCGGCGCGAGCGGGTGGCCTCGCTCCTGCGGCGCCGCGTGCTCACCGAGCCTTCGCGCGCGCTCCGCGAGTGGACGCGGCGCCTCGACGAGGCGCAGGCCGGGCTCGCCACCGCGGCCCGCGCCCATCAGCGGATGCTGCGTCACCGCGTCGAGCTGGCGACAAACGCCTTGAGTTCCCAGCACCCGTTGGCTAGGATTTCTCACGGCGCCGCGGTGCTGGCCCAGCTTCGCGGCCGGCTCGCCGCGTCCGCTACCCATCGCGCCAAGCATTCGCGGCATCGGCTCGCCGCCGCGGTGGGGCGGCTCCAGTCGCTGTCGCCGCTTGCCGTGCTGGGGCGCGGGTACAGCCTGACGCGGCTGCCGTCGGGCGCAGTGGTGCGGACGGCCGCCTCGCTGCGGGCGGGGGACACGATCGAAGTGCTGCTCGCGGAAGGCGCGGTGGACGCGCAGGTGACGGACGTGAAGGAACGGGATGACCGACATCAAGTTTGAGGATGCGCTGGCCCGGCTCGAGCAGATCGTGGACACGCTCGAGGCCGGCAACCTGCCCCTCGAGGACTCGCTGAAAGCCTTCGAGGAAGGGGTGGGGCTGGCGCGGCGCTGCGCCCGCTATCTCGACGAGGCGGAGAAGCGCATCGAGCTCCTCACCAAGGACGAGGCGGGCCTCCTCCGCGTCGAGCCCTTCACGTGGGACGAGGGCAAGCAGTCATGAGCGCGGGCTTCGAGAGCTACCTCAAGGACCGGGCTCAGAGCGTGGACCTGGCGCTCGATCGCTTCCTCCCCGCGGAAACGGTGGCCCCCGAGACCATTCACAAGGCGATGCGCTACAGCGTCTTCGCGGGCGGCAAGCGGCTGCGCCCGGTGCTGGTCATCGCGGGGGCGGAGGCGGTGGGCGGGCGTATGGACGAAGTGATGCCGACGGCGTGCGCGCTCGAGCTGATCCACACGTATTCGCTCATCCACGACGACCTGCCCGCGATGGACAACGACGACTTCCGCCGCGGGCGGCCCACCAGCCACAAGGTGTTCGGCGAAGCCATGGCCATCCTCGCCGGTGACGGGCTCCTCACGCACGCCTTCCGGCTCATCGCGGAGAACTGGCGACCGGAGATGGACGCCAGGGTCCTGCGTGATGTCCTCGTGGACGTGTCGGATGCGGCCGGCACCGACGGCATGGTGGGCGGACAGGTGGCCGACCTCGAGGCGGAGGGCCGGCGCGTCAGCGCCGACGTGCTCGAATACATCCACCTCCACAAGACCGCCGCGCTGATCCGCACGTCGATCCGCGTCGGCGCGCGCTTGAGCGGCGCTCGCGACGATCAGCTCCGCGCTCTCACCGTCGCGGGCGGCGATCTCGGCCTCGCCTTCCAGATCGTGGACGACATCCTCGACGTCACGGGCACGACCGAGCAGCTCGGCAAGACGGCGGGGAAGGATCAGGCGCAGCAGAAGGCGACCTATCCCGCCATTCACGGCATCGAGGCCTCGCAGGCCCAGGCCGGCCGTCTGATCGGCGAGGCCCTCCACGCCCTCGCGCCCCTCGGCTCGCCGGCCGAGCCGCTGCGCGCCCTCGCGCGGTTCATCCTCGAGCGAAAGGCCTAGCCCTCTGTCCGAGATCCGCTCTCTCCACGCGCGTGAGATCCTCGATTCCCGCGGCAACCCCACCGTGGAGGTCGAGGTGTGGCTCGAGTCGGGAGCCTTCGGCCGCGCCATGGTGCCCTCCGGCGCGTCCACCGGCAAGCGCGAGGCGATGGAGCTTCGTGACGGGGACTCCTCGCGCTATCTCGGCAAGGGCGTCCGCCGCGCCGTCCAGAACGTCATCGAGACCATCGCCCCCGAGATCGAGGGCATGGACGCGGCCGAGCAGGCCGCCGTCGATCGCGCGCTGCTGGAGCTGGACGGCACGCCCAACAAGTCAGGGCTCGGCGCCAACGCGATCCTCGGCGTGTCGCTGGCGGTGTCGCGGGCGGCCGCCGACGACGCGGGCCTGCCCCTCTACCAGTATCTCGGCGGCCCCGGCGCGCGCGTGCTCCCGGTGCCGTTCATGAACGTGCTGAACGGCGGCGCGCACGCCGACAACGGGCTCGACGTCCAGGAGTTCATGCTGGTGCCCACGGGCGCGGGCAGCTTCGCGGAGGCCCTCCGCACGGGCGTCGAGATCTTCCACACGCTCCGCAAGCTGCTCAAGGACCAGGGCCTTTCCACCGGCGTGGGCGACGAGGGCGGCTTCGCGCCGAGCCTCGGCGGCAACGTGGAGGCGCTCGACTTCCTCCTGCGCGCGATCGAGCGCGCGGGCTACCGCGCGGGCGACGACGTCTTCCTCGCCCTCGACGTGGCGGCCAGCGAGTTCGGCGAGCACGGACGCTACCGCCTGCGCGCCGACCGCACCGAGAAGTCGAGCGACGAGATGGTGAGCTTCTACGAGGGGCTGCTCGCGCGCTATCCCATCTGCTCCATCGAGGACGGGCTGGGTGAGGACGACTGGGACGGCTGGCGCCAGCTCACGCGCCGCCTCGGCGGCCGCGTTCAGCTCGTGGGCGACGACCTCTTCGTCACCAATCCCGCCATCCTTCAGAAGGGCATCCAGGAGGGGACGGCCAACGCCATCCTCGTCAAGGTGAATCAGATCGGCACCCTCACCGAGACCCTGGAGGCGATCGAGCTCGCCAAGCGCGCGGGCTACGGCACCATGATCTCGCACCGCTCGGGCGAGACGGAGGACTCCTTCGTCGCCGACCTCGCCGTCGCCGTCAACGGGGGACAGATCAAGACCGGCTCGCTGGCCCGCGGCGAGCGCACCGCCAAGTACAATCAGCTCCTGCGCATCGAGGAAGAGCTCGGCACTGCCGCGGTCTGGCCGGGCCGCGCGGCGCTTCGCGGCGGCCGGCGGTGACGCCGCGACACGTCCGCGGGGTCATGGTCGTGGCCGCGGTGGCGCTTCTCGCCTACGGCGGCTCGAGCGTGGCCCGCGTGATCCAGATGAAGCGCGAGGTGGAAAGCCTCGAGCGCGAGATCGCGACGCTTCGTGAAGAGACGGGTCGGCTGACCAAGACAATCGACCGGCTGCGCAGCGACCCCGAGTACATCGAGCAGCTCGCCCGGGAATCCCTCGGCCTCGTCAAGCCGGGCGACAAGGTCCTCAAGCTCCCGCCCAGCACCCCCGGAGGCTGATTCGCCGCCATGGAGCTCCTCCTCGTTCTCTTCCTGCTCGCGCTCCTCGTCAACGCGCGGGCGGTCTTCAAGCTCAGCCTCGACTGGAAAGGCATGCTCACCACGGTGCGCTTCGTCCGCGAGTCGTACGCGCGGGTGGCCGCGCTGCCCACCGAGGAGGCGCTCGAGCGGACGCCGGCCACGCCGGTGTTCCTCCACCTGGTGCCCGCCTATCAGGAGCCGGACATCGCGGCAACGGTGGGAGCGCTCGTCGCGTCGCGCTATCCGCACGGCCGTCTCCACGTGGTCGTCATCACCAAGGAAGAAGAGGAGCGTAACCCGCATCCCCTCATGAGGGGCAGCACGGGCGAGCTGGTGCGGCGGTTCCGCGAGACGCTGCCGCCGTACCAGCAGAAGCGGCTCACGCATCTCGCGATGCCCGGCCCGGGGCGCAAGGCGCAGCAGCTCAATTGGGCGCTGAGACCAGAGAGCCTCCGCGAGATCCTCGGCGAGGACCACGATCCCACGCGCGTCTTCGTGGGCGTGAGCGACGCCGACTCCGTGCCCGATCTCGACACCTATCGCTGGATCGCCCATCGCGAGCTGACGGGGCCGGGCTCGCTCGCCTATCAGGGAATCCCGCTCTCCCTCGCCAACTACGGCCGTCTCGACATCCGCGGGCGCATCTGTGCCATCCAGCAGTCGTCGATCTTCATCCGCGTGTCGATCGCACGGCTCATCAACGAGGTCAAGCGCATCCGCCTCTTCGGCGCCTTCGCCGCGCGGTGGCCGCGCCTGGGCCGCGCCCTGCGTCCCCTCTTCGAGTTCTGCTTCCGCCGCTCGCAGATCTGCCTCGGGCACAACCAGTTCGTGCGCCTCGACGCCATGCAGGCGGTGGGCGGCTTCCCCACCTCGGGCGCCACCGAGGACTCCACCCTCGGCTACGCGCTGGGGGCCCGGGGCATCCTGATCGAAGCCATACCCATGCTCGAGCTGACCGATCTCCCGGAGACGACGGAGAAGGTGATCCGCCAGAACGCGCGGTGGTACCTGGGCGTGCTCGACGACGCGCCCTTCCTCCGCGCGGTCTGGCGCGCGAGGCCGACGGCCTACAACCTGGCGCAGCTCATCCGCCACGTCGGGAACAAGGTGATCGAGTGGCCGGTGGCCGCGCTGGTCTATCCCTTCACCGGCTGGCTCGGCTGGTATCTCGCGTATCAGTTCCGCGGCGAGCACCCGGCGCTCTTCTACCTGGGTGTCGGCGCGCCGACGCTCTCGCTGCTCCTCACGGTGTGGGTCGGCGGGATCGTCACCCAGACCCTGATCGAGGAGCTGCGGCCCTACCTGCCGCGCCCGGTGGACCTCCGCCGGAAGAGCCTCAAGGAGAAGTTCTTCGGGACCTTCCGCTGCCAGACCTACTGGCTGCTGGCGACGCGCGCCGCCTGGCGCGTGCTGTGGAGCATCTGGCGCACCGGCCGCTACGAGGCGGCCAAGACGGATCGCGTCACCGCGCGGCTTCAGCCTGCCCGCGCCTCCGAGCCCATCGGCTAGACAGCTGGGTCGTCGCCGCCCCAGCCCCGTCGGGCTGAGCGCCGGGGTAGGTCATCAAGTAGTGGAAATTCCGTGTGTGCGTCAGCGTTCCCACGTCGGCACGCGGTCTGCAGAGGATGGATCGGGAGGGAGATGCCCCATGACCGGCCGCCTCTTCGGATGTGCGCTCGCCATCGCGAGCCTGCTCGCTGGAGCGGCCATGGCCTTCGCGCAGCCCCTCGACCTGAAGGCTCCGCTGCCGACGCCGGAGAAGCCGCGTGAGCCGCGGCCGCTCGAGCGCGACATCCGCCCGATGCAGCCGGCGGTGCCGCACGATCCCGGCTTCATCCCGGGATTGTCGGGCGAGACGCAGCACGGCACGAAGTACGGGGCGTCCGGTTGGACGGCGCCCAATCCGCCTGTCGGCTCGCGCGGGGCGGCCGACCCCGAGTCGAGCGGCTCGGCCGGATTCGGCTTCTCGGTGGAGTGGTTCTAGACGCCTGAGGCTCGCTCGCGCCACGTCTTGAGCGATGCTAGTGTCTCAGCGCGTTGGCGTCCACTTCCGCCGTCCACGCGAGGAGATGACATGGCGAC
>DASTYT010000013.1 GCA_035764725.1 Candidatus Methylomirabilota bacterium
CGCGGCGGCGGCATCGGCTGGGGCCTCCCCGCCACCCTCGGCGTCAAGCTCGCGCAGCCCGGCCGTCCGGTGGTGGGGCTCATCGGCGACGGCAGCGCCATGTACACGATCCAGGCGCTGTGGACGGCGTCGCACGACTCGATCCCGTGCGTGTATGTGATCTTCAACAACGCGTCCTATCGCATCCTCAAGCAGCGGACGCTCGCGCTGAAGGGCTTCTCCGCCGAGGACGATCAGTACGTGGGCATGGACCTCGTCAACCCGCGCATCGACTACGTGGGGATGGCCAAGGCGCTGGGCGTGCCCGGTGAGATGGTGGAGAAGGGCGTGGACATCGGCGCGGCGGTGAAGCGCGGGCTCGCGTCCGGTGGTCCGTACCTGGTCGACGTCCACATCGACAGCAACTTCAAGAACTGAGGCGATGAGCGGCCGCCTCACGGGCAAGGTCGCCATCGTGGCGGGGGCCGGCTCGCGCGGGCCGGGCCTCGGCAACGGCAAGGCCGCCGCCATCCTCTTCGCCCGCGAGGGCGCGGCCGTCCTCTGCGTGGACGCGCAGCTCGGTCGCGCGGAGGAGACCGTCGGCATCATCAAGGGCGAGGGCGGCACCGCCACCGCCTTCGCCGCCGACGTCACCCGCGCCGCCGACTGCCGGGCCATGGTCGCGGCCGCGGTGGAGCGCCACGGCGGGCTCCACGTCCTCCACAACAACGTGGGCATCGAGTCCCGCAAGAACGTGCTCGAGACGACCGAGGAGGACTGGGACCGCGTGATGGCGGTGGACCTCAAGTCGATGCTGCTCGCCACCCAGGCGGCGATTCCCGCCATGGCCGAGCGCCGCGGCGGCGCGATCATCTGCGTCTCGTCGGTCGCCGCCCTGCGGGGTCACGGCCGCACCGCCTACGCCGCGGCCAAGGCCGGTGTCATCGGCTTCGTCCGAAGTGTGGCCGCCCAGGTGGGCCGTCAGGGCATCCGCGTGAACGCGATCGCGCCCGGCATGGTCTGGACGCCGATGGTGGAGGACCTCGGGCCGGAGGCACGCGAGCGGCGGCGCAAGGCGAGCCCGCTCGGCACCGAGGGCACCGGCTGGGACGTAGGCTGGGCGGCGGTGTTCCTCGCGTCCGACGAATCGCGCTGGATCACCGGGCAGACGCTCGTGGTAGACGGCGGCGTCACCTTGACCACCGCCCATTGAAGAGAGGGATGCGATGGCCATGACCTTCGGCATTCACGTGGGACATCTCGGCGGACCCATGGACGAGCTGCGCAAGCTCTGGCGCTTCGCCGACGGCGCCGGCTTCGACTGGACCTCGGTGGCCGACCACTTCCAGGAGAGCCCGCCGCAGGGCGGCGACGGCGACTGCTTCGAAGCCATCGCGTCCTATACCGCCATGGCCATGGAGACCACGCGGGTGCGGCTCGGCGCGCTCGTCTTCTGCGTGAACTACCGCAACCCCGGGCTCCTCGCGAAGTCGCTGTGCACGATCGACCACATCTCCGGCGGCCGCGTCGAGTGCGGCATCGGCGCGGGCTGGCACGAGGCGGAGTACCGCGGCTTCGGCATCCCCTTCGAGCGCATCGGCATCCGCGAGGATCAGCTCGAAGAGGCGGTGCAGATCCTGCGCCTGTTGTTCGACCAGAAGGTCTCGAGCTTCGACGGCAAGCACTTCAAGCTGGTGGACGCCCGCTGCAATCCCAAGCCGCTGCAGAAGCGCCTTCGTATCTGGATCGGCGGGCAGGGCGAGAAGCGGACGCTCCGCGCGGCCGCTCGGTATGCCGACGGCTGGAACGCGCCCTACATCGACCCGAAGGTGTGGGCGGCCAAGAACGCCGTGCTCGACGACTGGTGCGCGAAGGAAGGACGCGATCCCCGCGCGGTGCTCCGCAGCGTCAACGTGGGCTTCTACCTGGGCGCGGACGCCGCCGGCGCCGCGCGCGGCGAGGCCCTCTACCTCAAGCACTGGGGCGCCAACAATCCGCGGGGCGGCTTCTTCCGCGGCACGCCCAAGGACGTCATCGGGATGTGCGAGGCGTATCAGAAGGCGGGCGTCCACCGCCTGAACATCGCGCTGCGCGAGGGGCCCTACGACTGGGAGGCCCTCCAGGCCTTCGCGGAGGTGGTGCTTCCCGCCTTCGGGATCCGGCGCCCGGCCTAGGTGGGGTCGGAGGGCGGGGCGGCCGCGGAGGCGCTGGCGCGGCCGCGCGGCGGCGCGTCGATCAACGCCCGCACCTTCGTGAGGAAGACCTCCAGATCGAAGGGCTTGGAGATGAAGTCGGCGAGGGCGTTCGCGAGCGCGCTCGGCGAGTAGATGTTGCTGGCGAACGCCGACATGTAGAGGATGCGCAGGTCGGGCCACTTCTGGGCGAGGGTGCGCCCGAGCTCCTGGCCGCTCATCTCCGGCATCACCATGTCGGTGACCACGAGGTCGATGCTGCCGGCGTGGCTGCTGGCGATGCTGACGGCCTCGACGCCGTTGCCCGCGGGGAGCACGGTGTAGCCGAGCCCGCCGAGCAGCTCGGAGAGGACGGCGCGGACGCCCTCCTCGTCCTCGACGAGCAAGATGGTGCCGCGAGCCGGCGCCTCCGCCATGCATCTACCATATCAGGGTTGCGTCCAATACCGCGCCGGTATAGCGTTTCGTGACGGGAGACCCCACCATGACCGAGGGCAGCACGCTCATCCGCGGGCTCGAAGGCGTCGTTGCCGCCGAGACCAAGCTCTGCGATCTGGACGGCCGGAACGGCCGCCTCGCCTACTGCGGCTACGACATCGACGAGCTGGCGCGCCAGGCGACCTTCGAGGAGGTGTGCTACCTGCTCTGGCACGGCGAGCTGCCGAACAAGTCGCAGCTCGACCGCTTCCAGGTCGAGTTGATCGGGGCGCGCAACATCCCGCCCGCGCTCGTGGACGCGTACCGGCTGATGCCGCGCGACACCGATCCCATGCGCGTGCTCCAGGCGTCGGTGGCCGTCCTGGGCATGCACGACGCGGACGCTACCGACAACTCGCGCGCGGCCAACCTCCGCAAGTCGCTGCGTCTCACCAGCCAGTTCGCCACCGCGATCTGCGCGCATCACCGGGTGCGGAGCGGCGAGACGCCGGTGCCGCCGGCGTCCGACCTGTCGCATGCCGCGAACTTCCTCTACATGCTCACGGGCAAGCGGCCCACCGACGTCGTGACCAAGGCCCTGGACGCGAGCCTCACCCTCTACGCCGAGCACGAGCTGAACGCCTCCACGTTCACCACGCGCGTCATCGCGGCCACGCTCTCCGACATGCACTCGGCGGTGGCGGGCGGGGTGGGCGCCCTCAAGGGCACGCTGCACGGCGGGGCCGGCGAGGCGGTGATGCGCACGCTCATCGAGATCGGCCGCGTGGACAACGTCGAGCCGTGGTCCGACAAGGCCCTCGCCGCGAAGCGGCGGCTCATGGGCTTCGGCCATCGCGTGTACACCGCGGGCGACCCGCGCGCGGCCATCCTGCGCGGCATGGCGGAGGCGGCCTGCCGCCAGTCCGGCCAGGGCATGTGGTACGACATGGCGGTGCGCCTGCACGCGAAGATCCACGGCGTGAAGAAGCTCATCCCCAACGTGGACTTCTACTCGGCACCGCTGTTCTACTCGATCGGCATCCCGGTGGATCTGTTCACGCCCGTCATCGCCGCCGCGCGCATCGCGGGCTGGACGGCCAACCTCCTCGAGCAGTACGACGACAACCGCCTCATCCGGCCGCGGGCCGACTACAAGGGCTACGCCCGCCGCGCGTACCACCCGGTTGACAAGCGCTAGCAGCCTCACCCAGAAGCTGATCGCGTCCCACCTGGTGGCGGGCAAGCCTGTCGCCGGCGACGAGATCGGGCTCCGCGTGGATCAGTGCCTGCTCACCGACACCAACGGGGGCATGGCGTGGCTGCAGTTCGAGGCGATGGGCTTCCCCCGCGTGAAGCCGCCGAGGGTGGTCACCTACATCGACCACAACGTCTATCAGACCGACTCGCGCAACACCGACGATCACCGGTACCTGCAGACGGTGGCGCGGCGCTACGGCTCGTGGTTCTCCAAGCCCGGCAACGGGATCTGCCATCAGGTGCACTTCGAGACGTTCAGCGTGCCCGGGCAGTTCGTGCTGGGCACGGACAGTCACACGCCCCTCTGCGGCTCGACGGGCATGCTCGCCATCGGCGCGGGCGGGCTCGACGTGGCGGTGGCGATGGGCGGCGGCGCCTACTACCTGCCGATGCCGAAGGTCGTGCAGGTGTGGCTCACCGGCGCGCTTCCGGCGTGGGTGCACGCCAAGGACGTGATCCTGGAGCTCTTGCGCCGCTACACGGTACGCGGCGGGAGCGGGAAGATCTTCGAGTACGCCGGACCGGGCGCGGCCGCCCTCTCCCTGCCCCAGCGCGCCACCATCTGCAACATGGGCGCGGAGCTGACCCTGACCACCAGCGTGTTCCCCTCCGACGAGGAGACCCGCCGCTACCTCACGCTGCTCGGCCGCGAGCGCGAGTGGACGCCGCTCAGCGCGGATCCGCAGGCGGAGTACGACGAGCGCATCGAGCTGGACCTCTCGACGCTGGAGCCGCTCGTGGCGCTGCCCGCCTCGCCGGACAAGGTGGTGCCGGTGGGCGAGGTCGCGGGCACCGCCCTCGAGCAGGTCATGGTGGGCTCCTGCACCAACTCCTCGTGGGAGGACATGTGGGCGGTCGCGCGCGCGGTGCGCGGCGAGCGCGTGGCGCCGAACGTCTCCTTCGTGGTGTTCCCGGGCAGTAGCCGCATCCTCGAGATCATGGCGCGGGAGGGCCTCCTTACCGATCTGCTCGCCGCCGGCGCCACGGTATCGGAACCCACCTGCGGCTCCTGCGCGGGCATCGGCCACGTGCCCGCCGCAGGCGGCAAGAGCCTGCGCGCGTTCAACCGGAACTTCCCGGGGCGCAGCGGGGTCAAGGACGACCAGATCTATCTCTGCTCGCCGCTCACCGCGGCCGCTTCCGCGCTGACCGGCGTGATCACGGATCCCCGCACGCGCGGCGCCGCCCCGACCCGGCAGTATCCCTCCTCCCTCACCGCGTCGGACGCCGGGCTGCTCCCGCCGGCCTCGACGGCGGACGCGGCGGCCACCGAGGTGCTGAAGGGCCCCAACATCAAGCCGGTGCCGCGGGGGAAACCCGTGGACGCGTCGCTCCGCGCCACCGTGCTGCTGAAGCTCGGTGACAAGGTCTCCACCGACGACATCTCGCCGTCGGGCACCGCCGCGCTGGTGTTCCGTTCCAACGTGCCGGCCATCTCGGAGTTCACCTTCAAGAACGTGGACGCGGACTTCGTGGTACGGGCCCGCGCGGCCGGCGACAGCGTGCTGGTGGGCGGCGAGATCTACGGGCAGGGATCCTCGCGCGAGGCCGCGGTGCTGTCACCGCTGCATCTCGGCGTGCGCGCGGTGCTGGCCAAGAGCTTCGCGCGCATCCACCGCGCCAACCTCATCAACTGGGGACTCGTGCCGCTCGAGTTCGAGAATGCTGCGGACTACGAGGACATCGGCCGGGACGACGTGCTGCAGTTTCCCGATCTGCGCGACGCCCTCGAGGCCGGGCGCCGCGTCGCCGTCGTCAATGAGCGCTCGGGGCGGACCTTCCATGCCCGCTGCGTCCTGACGCCGCGCGAGCGCAACCTCCTGCTCGCGGGCGGCCTGCTCGCCCAGACCGCCGCCGGAGGATCGCGATGACTCAGCGCCGCATCCCCGCCGTCTACATGCGCGGCGGCACCAGCCGCTGCCTGGTCTTCCACGAGCGCGATCTGCCGCCGGCCGGGCGCGACCGCGACGCGATCCTCCTCGCCGCGCTCGGCAGCCCCGATCCCAGCGGCCGTCAGCTCGACGGTCTCGGTGGCGGCATCTCGTCGCTGTCCAAGGCGGTGATCATCGGCCCCTCGACCATGCCGGGCGCCGACGTCGACTACACCTTCGCCCAGATCGAGGTGCGGAAGCCCGAGGTGGACTACACGGGCAACTGCGGCAACTGCTCGTCCGCCGTCGGCCCCTTCGCAATCGAGGAGCGGTTGGTGCCCGCGCGCGAGGGCGAGACGGTGGTGCGCATCCACAACACCAACACGAAGAAGCTGATCGTCGCACGGGTGCCCGTGCAGGGCGGCGAGCCGCGCGTCCGGGGCGACTTCGACCTCCCCGGCGTGGCCGGCCTCGGCGCCCGCATCGCGCTCGACTTCGTCGAGCCGGGCGGCGCGGGCACGGGGCGCCTCCTGCCCACCGGTCGCCCGCGCGACACCGTCGAGGGTGTCGAGGCCTCCCTGGTGGACGCCTCCATTCCCATGGTGTTCGTGCGCGCGCGCGACCTCGGCCTCCAAGGCACGGAGTCGCCCACCGCGATGGACGGCGATGCCGCCCTGTGCGCACGGCTCGAGGCGATCCGCGTCGTCGCGGCCAAGCTCATGGGCATTTCCGGCAGCGCGGCCACGCCCAAGATCGCGGTGGTCACCGCGCCCGTCCCCTTCACCGCCCTCGACGGCGTGGCGTACGACGGGGGCGCCTCGGACGTGGTGGGGCGCGCGATCTCCATGGGCAACTGCCATCGCGCGTTCCCGCTCACCTCATCGATGTGTCTCGCCGTGGCCGCGCGCATCGAGGGCAGCCTCGTCCACGAGGTCTCGACGGCCAAGCCGGGCGCGGACGTGCGCCTCGGTCATCCCTCCGGCGTGCTTCCGCTGGACGCCGCTGTCACGCGGCCGGGCGGCGACTATCACGCGGAGCGGGTGACCGTGTACCGGACGGCCCGGCGGCTCATGGAAGGGTGGGTCCGCATTCCGTGATCGATCGCCGGAGGTTTCTGGCGGCAAGGTGAGCGCCCTCTTCACGCCCGAGCACGAGATGCTCCGGAAGAGCATCCGCGCCTTCGTCGAGAAGGAGGTCACGCCGTTCGTCCCGGAGTGGGAGAGCGCCGGCCGGATCCCGCGCGCCTTCTGGCGGCGGCTGGGCGAGCTCGGGTTCCTCGGCCTCGAGTTCCCCCCGGAATACGGCGGCGCCGGCGGCGACTTCCTCTCGAGCGTGGTGCTGGGCGAGGAGATGGCGCGCTGCCGCTCCGGAGGCGTGGCCTTCAGCGTGCTCGTGCACACCGACATGTCCTCACCCTGGCTCACCCGCTACGGCACCGACGCGCAGAAGGCGAAGTATCTCCCCGGCATCATCGCGGGCGACACGGTGTGCGCGCTCGGCATCACGGAGCCGGGGACCGGGTCGGACATGGCCGCCCTCACCACGCGCGCCGTCAAGAACGGCGACCGCTACCGCCTCACCGGCAGCAAGATCTTCATCACCAACGGCGTCTACGGCGACCTCTACTTCGTGGCCGCGCGCACGGGGCCGGGCACCCCCGAGCGGCGTCACGACGGAATCTCGATGTTCCTCGTCGAGCGCGGGTGGCCCGGCTTCACGGTGAGCCGCAAGCTCGACAAGATGGGCATGCGCGCCTCCGACACCGCCGAGCTGGCCTTTCAGGAGTGCCCGGTGCCGGCGGAGAACCTGCTCGGCGTGGAGGGCCGCGGCTTCCAGCAGCTCGCGACCGGGCTGCAGCGCGAGCGCCTGATGGCCGCGGTGCTGGCCCTCTCCGGCGCCGCCCAGGCGCTCGAGGACACGGTGGCCTATCTCGGCGAGCGCCAGGCCTTCGGCGAGCCGCTCGCGCGCAAGCAGGCGCTGCGCCACCAGGTGGTGGACATGGCGACGGAGATCGAGGCCGCGCGCCAGCTCCTCTACCACGCAGTGGCGTCCTACGTCGCCGGAGACGACGCCGCCCTCCACGTCTCCATGGCCAAGCTCTTCGCCACCGAGGTGGCCAATCGCGTGGCGTACGCGGCGGTGCAGCTCCACGGCGGCTACGTATACATGCGCGAGTTCCCGGTGGAGGGCTTCTTCCGCGACGTGCGGCTATGGACGATCGCCTCCGGGACGTCCGAGATCATGAAGGAGATCATCGCCAAGAAGCTCCTGTCGTGAGGAGACCCTGACATGACCGCCCCGCTCCCCGTGCTCTACACCCACGTGATGGGCAGCCACGGCTTCCCCGGCTGGTTCTGGACGGCGCTCGACAAGATCAAGGCGGGCGACTACGGGCAGACCGACACCAGGGAGTCCTTCGACGACGCCACGCAGCTCGCCATCCGCGACCAGGAGCGGGCCGGCATCGACGTGATCTGCGACGGCGAGATGCGCCGCTTCTTCTTCGTGCAGACCTTCTACGGGAAGATGGAGGGCCTCGAGCCGCTGGAGCCCCTCCGCAAGACCGGCCTCTATGCCTACGACAGCGTGCCGCGGTACCGGCCTACGCGGAAGATCACGGTACCGAAGGGGCTCGGCACCGTCGACGAGTTCACCTACCTCAAGAGCCAGACCGACAAGCCGGTGAAGGCGACCTGTCCCGGCCCCGTCACGCTGTCCATCCACGTCCAGACCCGCCCCGGCGACGCCTACGACAATGACCGCCTGGCCCTCTGCTGGGACCTCGTGCCCGCGGTCAACGCGGAGCTGAAGGCACTGGCCGCCGCCGGCGCCGACTGGATACAGATCGACGAACCCTCGGCGGCCATCGTCCCCGGCCAGGCCCCCGAATACGTCAAGATGTTCAACGCCTGCGTGGCCGGGGTGAAGGCCAAGATCGGCTATCACGTGTGCTTCGGCAATCTCCTGTCCCGACCGCGCGGCAAGCGCAGCTACCGCTGGATGTTCCCCGCCCTCCTCGAGACCAAGTGCGATCAGTTCGTCTTCGAGTACGCCAACCGCGAGATGGCCGAGATCGAGATGTGGTCGGAGCTCGGGGTGGACCGGGAGATCGCGTGCGGGGTGGTTGACGTCAAGTCCTTCTACATGGAGACTCCCGAGGACGTGGCGGAGCGGATCCGGCTCTGCCTCGAGCACATCCCGGCCGAGCGGCTGTCGCTGGTGCCGGATTGCGGGTTCTTCCCGGTCCCGCGCTGGGTGGCGTTCGAGAAGCTCAAGCGGCTGGCCGCGGGCGCCCGGCTGGCCCGCACGCAGCTCCGAGGCTAACGCTGGACGACGAGGAGGAGACGATGGCGACGACGAGACGCGACGTTCTCAAGACGCTCGGTACCGCCGCGGCGCTCGGCGCGGCGGGCCTGCCGGCACGGGCCGGCGCCCAGGCGCGGCCCGGCGTGCCGTCGGACCCCGTGAAGATCGGGATCATCGCCATCCGCGCGGGCATCGCGGCGCCCGTCGGCGCGGCGGGCCTCCGGGGCACGGAGTGGTGGGCCGAGCGCGCCAACAAGGCCGGTGGCATCCTCGGCCGCCAGGTTCAGCTCGTCGTCGAGGAAGAGTCCACGCCCAAGGACACCGTGGAGCGTTACCGCAAGCTCGTCCTCCAGGACAAGGTCGAGGTGGTCATCGGGGGCATCTCGACGGGCGTGACCCTGGCCCTGGGCCCGGTCGCCGAGGAGATGGAGGTGCCGTGGCTCTCGTGGGACGGCACCACGCAGAAGGGCGTGGACGAGACCATGCCCAATCCGAAGTGGGCCTTCAAGAGCGTGGACAACGAGGTCGAGGCCATCGTGGCCGGCATCCTCACGCCGAAGTACTTCACGGGCGTGAAGACGGTGGCGGGCATCGGCAACGACTACTCGTACGGGCACGACTGCTGGGAGACGTATCAGGCCGTGCTCAAGCGCTACATCCCCGACGTGAAGTTCGTGCTCGAGCTCTTCCCCAAGCTCGGCGCCACCGACTTCACCTCCCACATCGCCGCCATCCAGCAGTCCAAGGCCGATCTCCTCATGTGCTCGTTCTGGTCGGGGGACGCCACCATCCTCATGAAGCAGGCGGCGGCGGTGGGGCTGTTCAAGAGCATGAAGGGCGTATTCACCACCGCGGGCGGCGTGCACGACTCGCTGAAGAAGGAGTTCACCCCCGAGGGGCTCCTCCTCGGCTACAACACCATGTACTTCGACGACCCCAAGGGCTCGGCGCTCCTCAAGCAGTTCGTGCGCGAGTACAAGGCGAAGTACAACGAGTATCCCCCCTACGAGTGCGACCACGCGTACTTCAACATCGAGTCCTACAAGGCGGCGGCGGAGAAGGCCTACGCCGCCGCGGGGAAGTGGCCATCGAAGTCCGAGATCGTCAAGGCCCTCGAGGGCATCGAGGTGGAGTCGCTCTCCGGGCGCCGCTCGTGGCGGCCGGATCACGTGCAGATGTGCAACTTCTACCAGGGCATCACCACGCACAAGAACAGCTACGACTTCGTCACCATCAATCCGATCGAGATCGTGTCCACGAAGCAGGCGATGAAGCCGGCGGGAGCCAAGCTCCTCGAGTGGATCAACGGCTGGAAGATCTGAGCGGCTTTCGAGGAGTGAACCGGCGCGCGTTCCTCGCCAGCCTGGGCCTCGCCGGCCTCGCGCCCTCGACGGCCCGCGCGCAGCGGGCGCGGCGCCCGGGGAAAGCTCGCGTGGCCGTACTCGGACTGACGCTTGGGGCGGACTTCCTGGCGAACGCGTTCAAGCAGGGCCTCGGCGACCTCGGCTTCCTCGATGGGCAGAACATCGCTGTCGAGCTCCGTCATGCGGACGGCAAACCCGAACGGCTGCCCGAAATTGCCGGGCAGCTCGTCCGTTCGGGCCCCGACGTGCTTTTCGCAAGAGGAGGCGGTGCGCTGTCGGCCCTGCAGCGGGCCACTCTCACAATTCCGATCGTGGCGGTAGACCTCGAGAGTGATCCGGTGGCCCAAGGCTTTGTCCGCAATCTCGCGCAGCCGGGTGGCAACATCACCGGGGTGTTCCTCGACCTGCCGCAATTGAGTGGCAAGCAGCTGCAGATTCTCAAGGAGGTGCTCCCGGCCACCTCGCGGGTGGCGGTGCTGGGCGACCCCGTGGTCAATGGCCCTCAGTTCCAGGCGACCGACACCGCCGCCCGAAGCCTATCCATTCAGCCCCAGCGGCTGGACGTGCGCGCCTCACAGGACCTCGAAGGCGCCATGGACGCGGCGAGTCGTGCCCAGGCTCACGCGGTTCTCCTGCTCTCCTCGCCGCTGGTGTTCTTCCGTCGCGCAGAGATTGTCGCGCTCGCGCTGAAGCGACGCCTGCCCACCGTCTCCATGTTCGTAGAATTCGCGGAGGCGGGCGGTCTCATGACCTATGGGCCGAGCCTGCGGGAATCGTTTCGTCGGGCGGGCGGCTTCGTGGGGCGCATCCTGCAAGGCGCCAAGCCGGCTGACATGCCGGTAGAGCGGCCCGCCACCTTCGAGCTGGTGGTCAACCGGAAGACCGCCCGGGCCCTCAGCCTGACCGTGCCGGCTTCGATCATGAGCCGCGCGGACCGCGTCGTCGAATAAGCCCGCGCGCGTGACGACCGGCGTCGTCAGCATCGTGATGAGCGGCGTGTTCCACGCCGCCATCCTGTTTCTCGTCGCCGCCGGGCTGCAGGTGGTGTTCGGCGTCCAGCGCATCTTCAACCTCGCCTGCGGGTCCTTTTACGCGCTGGGCGCGTATGTCGGGGTGTCGGCGGTGAGCGCGTTCATCCAGGCGGGCGGCCCGCCGCCGCTGTTCCTGGTGCCCCTGGCCGCCGCCGGCCTCCTCGTGGGCGCGGTGGGCTGGGTGGTGGAGCGCGGGCTGCTGCGCTTCGTCTACGGCCGCGACGAGACGTTCCAGCTCCTGCTGACGTTCGCACTCGTGCTCATGCTCGAGGACGCGATCCGTCTGACCTGGGGCACCGCGCCCCAGTCCACCGCTGGCCTCTACCTCGCCTACGGCCAGGTGCGCATCGCCGGCGCCCCCGTGCCCGTCTACAACCTGATCGTCATCGGCGCGAGCCTCGCCATCGCCCTCGGCATCGGCTGGCTGCTCACGCGCACCGCGTTCGGCCGCATCATCCGCGCCGCCGCCGACAACCGGGAGATGGCGGAGGCGCTCGGCGTGAACATGGGACGCGTCTACGCCAAGGTGTTCACCCTCGGCACCGCGCTGGGCACGCTCGGCGGCGCGCTCGTGATCCCCGCCACCGCCGCCATGAGCGAGATGGGCATCGAGCTCATCGTGGAGGCCTTCGCCGTGGTCGTGATCGGCGGCCTCGGCAGCATGCGCGGCGCCTTCGTGGGCGCGCTGGTCGTCGGGCTCCTACGCGCGGCGGCCATCTCCCTCTACCCCGAGCTCGAGATGATCGCGATCTACCTCATCGTGATCGC
Organism: Candidatus Methylomirabilota bacterium; assembly: GCA_035764725.1. Classification (NCBI taxonomy): domain Bacteria; phylum Methylomirabilota (SeqCode); species Candidatus Methylomirabilota bacterium. Next base: position 12,186 of record DASTYT010000013.1, read on the forward strand.
GGTGCTCGCCCTCCGGCCGCGGGGACTATTCGGAGCGGCCGCGGCATGAGCCTGCCGGCATGACGGGGCGCCTCCTGCTCGCCGCCGCCGCGGCCGCGCTGCTGGCGGCGCCGCTCGCGGTCCCCACCTATCAGGTGCTGCTGCTGCTTCCCTTCATGGCCTACGGAGTCGTGCTGCTGGGATTGAACCTCCTGTTCGGCTACACCGGCCTGGTCTCGTTCGGCCACGCCCTCTTCATCGGCGTCGGCGCGTACGCGAGCGCCGTCCTCACGAGCCAGCTCGGCATCCGCCACCTGGAGATCATCCTCGCCGTCGCGGCAGTGGCCGGCGGCCTCGTCGCCGCCGTGATCGGCCTCGTCTGCGTCCGCTACGTGAAGATCTACTTCGGCATGCTCACGCTGGCGTTCGGGATGGTGTTCTACACGTTCCTCGTCAAGTTCTATCGCCTCACCGGCGGCGACGAGGGCATGCGCGTGCTCCGCCCCCTGCTCCTCGGCCACGACTTCGCCGGCCTCGGGAAGACCGCGTACCTCGCGGGGCCCTACTACTACTACTCGCTGGCCCTCCTGGCGCTCGCCGCTTTGGCCATGTGGCGCATCATCGGGTCGCCCTTCGGGCTCTGCCTGCGCACCATCCGGGACAACCCCCTCAAGGCAGAGGCCCTCGGCATCGGGGTGACACGCTATCGCTGGTACGCGTTCGTCATCTCCGGTGTCTACGGGGCGGTCGGGGGCGCGCTGCTGGGCCCCCCCACCGGCAACGTCGATCCGACGCTCGCCTACTGGACGCAATCCGGCAACGTGGTGTTCATGACGCTGCTGGGCGGCTTCAGCCACTTCTGGGGCCCGGTGCTCGGCGCCTTCGCGTTCATCTATCTCCAGGATTTCGTCATGTCCGTGGTGCCGTACTGGCGTCTCGTGTTCGGCGCGATTCTCGCCTTCCTCGTGATCGTGGCCCCGGGCGGGCTCATGGGGCTCTTCTCGCGGTGGACGGGCTCCACTGGCGAGACGGTGGAGGCGCGCCGGTGATCCTCGAGGCGCGCGGCCTCGCCAAGAGCTACGGCGCGTTTCGCGCGCTGGACGACGTGAGCTTCGCAGTGGCGGCTGGCGAGTTCGTGTCGATCATCGGGCCCAACGGCGCCGGCAAGTCCACGCTGATCAACCTCCTCACGGGCGTTCTCGCGCCCAGCGCGGGCAGCGTGCGCTTCAAGGAGCGCGACGTCACACGCATCGGCTCGGTGGGGCTGGCGAGGCTCGGCATGGCCCGCTCCTTCCAGCTCGTGCAGATCTTCCCCGAGCTGACGGTCCTGGAGACCTTGCAGGCGGCCGTCGTCTCGCGCCTCCGCCGCGGCACGCGACTCTGGACGAGCCTGTCGCGCGACCGCGCCGTGCAGCAGGACGCCGCCGAAGTGGCCGAGCTGTTTCGTTTGAAGGACAAGCGCCACGCCCTCGCGCGCACCCTGCCCCAGGGCGACAAGAAGCTGCTCGACGTGGCCTCCGCCTTCGCGCTGCGTCCGGAGATCATCCTGCTGGACGAGCCGACGAGCGGCGTCAGCACCGCGGACAAGCACGTGATCATGGAGATCCTGGTGGCCGCCGCCCGGCGCATCGGGCTCCAGGCCATCATCCAGGTCGAGCACGACATGGACATCGTGTTCGGCTACTCGCACCGGATCATCGCGCTGCACCAAGGGCGCGTGCTCGCCGACGCCACGCCGCAGGCCATCCGGGAGAACGCGACGGTGGTGGACACCATGATCGGCCGGCGCCACACCTCATGACGACGCTCGCCGTTCGCGACCTCGACGTCTTCATCCAGTCGAGCCACATCCTCCGCCGCGTGACGCTGGAGGTCGGCCCGCACGAGGTCGTCTGCCTGGTCGGGCGGAACGGCGCGGGCAAGTCCACCCTGCTCCGCACCGTGATGGGCTATCTCGCTCCGCGCGCGGGGAGCATCTCGTTCAAGGGCGCCGAGGTTGGCGGCCGCCCCACCCACGAGATCGCCAAGGCCGGCATCGGATTCGCGCCTGAGGATAGTGGGATCTTCGCGGACCTCACGGTCGCGGAGAACATCGAGATCGCGACCTGGACGCGCCCCGGCGGCCGTCCGGCCCGTGAGCGGATCGAGGCCGCCCACACGGTGTTCCCCGTGCTGCGCAGCTACGCCGCACGGAAGGGCCCAGCGCTCAGCGGCGGCGAGCGGAAGATGCTCTCGATCGCCCGGGCGCTGGCGCTGGATCCCGAGCTCTTGCTGCTGGACGAGCCCTTCGAGGGCCTCTCGCCCGCCATCATCCCGGCGGTGGCCGACGGCATCGCCGCCATCACGGGGCGCGGCCATGCCATTCTGCTCGCCGAGTCCAACATCCACCACGTGCCGGTGTTCGCCGCGCGCCTCTACGTCATCGAGCGCGGCGAGATCATCTTCGCGGGCGCGCCTGCCGACGTTCGGCGAGACGCCGCGGTGATGCGCGTGATCGGAGGCGCGGCGTAGCGAGCGGGGATCAGCGCCCGAGGGCGCGGATCTCGTCCAGGACCGGTGCCAGGTACTTCCGGAACTGGGCGGGATTCTCGCTCATCGGGAAGTGGCCGATCTCGCGCATCACCGTGAACTTCGCGCCCGGGATCTTCTCCACGGTGGCGCGCGTGTCGTCGGGCGTGCAGGAGAAGTCGTACTCGCCCGTGAGGAGATAGAGCGGGCAACGGGCGGCGTCGATCTCGCCGACGCGGTCGCGGAAGTCGCCGTCGACCCGGTAGAACCAGAGATCGCCCTTGAACACCCCCGGCCCGCCCTGCATGTAGCCCCAGAGCGTGTCCCAGCGCGTCTCGGACGGGCTCTGCGGCGCAATCAGCCCGGACATGAGCGCGCCCGCCACCTCGCCGCCGTGGAGATCGGGGCGATGGAGGAAGCCGGTGTCGTCGTACCAGGGCGGCTGATAGGCGGCGGACTCCACGCCGATGAGGGCGCGGAAGCGGTCGGGATGGAGGCGCGCCAGCTCCAGCACGATCTTTCCGCCGATGGAACAGCCGAGCAGCACCGGGCGCTCGAGACCCATGGCGTCGCAGAACGCCAGGATCATCTCGATGTAGCCCGCCGTGGTGAGCCGATACTCCTCGTCCTGCCAGCCCGCCGGCGGCAGGGACTTCCCGTGCCAGGGCATGTCGAAGGCGAGCACGCGGAAATCGCCCGTGATGGCGGCGTCGTTCAGCAGGTGGCGATACTGGCGGTTGTCGGCGCCCGCGGTGTGCAGGCATACGAGCGGGATGCCCTGCCCCGCCTCCTCGAAGTAGACACGATGGGGCCGGCCGCCCAGGGTCAGCCGCAGATACCGCCCGACGATGGGCTCGAAGTCGGCCATGGCTCAGGCGACGCGCACGCGCCGGGGCGCGGCGAGCAAGTCCTTCAAGTAGCGCAGATGTGTCATGAGGGGGATGATGTCGCCCTCGACGCTTGCCATCCCGAACTTCTTCATGGCAAAGAGGTCGTGGTAGCCGGGCGCCGGCACGGGCTCCCAGAAGCGGTCCCAGGCCTCCACGGGCGCGCGAACGGCGAACGTCCAGGGGCGCATGAGGAAGGGGCCGCGCTCGATCGACGCCACCCGCCCCTCGAGCACGCGAACGAGATAAGATGTCTCGCCGGCCTCGAGGAGGAAGGTGGTCGAGCAGTGACGGCCTCGGCGCACGAGCCCCGGGTCGCCGTTGACCAGCTCGGTGATGGAGAGGATGCGCGCGTGCACCGCGTCGTCGCTCACGGCGCCGATCATACACGAGGAAAGGACACGACCGATGGCAGAGCTGCCCCTGATTCCCTCCACCGTCGTCGGCTCCCATGGCAAGGGCGGCTGGTGGTACACCGCCGTCAAGGCCCACGAAGCGGGCCAGTTCGGCCCGGCCGACCTCGAGGAGATGTTCGACGACGCCGCCGACACCGCCATCCGTGACATGGAGCGGGCGGGCCTGGACATCATCACCGACGGCGAGGTGCGGAGGCTCGACGGCTACGTCGACTCCTACTACGCCATCATCAAGGGCATCGAGCCCATCGAGGTACGCCGCAAGGCCGGGCCCTGGGGCTACGACCAGCAGACGCGCTACGAGGCCGTCGGGCGCATCGAGACGCCGCCGGGCGGGCTCGGGATCATCAAGGAGTTCGCGTATCTCAAGGGCCACACCACCCGGCGCACCAAGGCCACCTGCGCGGGACCGCTCACCTTCGGCTCACGCATCCACCCCGGCAAGATGTACAAGGGCGTGGTCGACGTGGCAGAGCGCTTCGCCGAGGTCATCAACGAGGAGCTCAAGGGGCTGGTGGCGGCGGGCGCCGACTTCATCCAACTCGACGAGCCCGCGCGTGGCAATGTCTCCGGCGAGGAGATGGCGCGGCTCTACAACATGGCCACCGAGGGCGTGAAGGCCAAGCTCGCCTTCCACGTCTGCTTCGGCAACCGCTTCGGGCGCTCGCGCTTCGACCGGTCCTACCGCCCCTACTTTCCCGGGCTGCTGAAGGCGCGCGCCGACCAGTTCGTGCTGGAGTTTGCCGGACGCGAACTGGCGGAGCTGGATGTGTGGAAGGAGTTCGGCGCGGCGCGCGAGCTGGGCGCCGGCGTCATCGACGTGAAGGGCTTCTACACGGACTCCGCCGAGGACGTGGCCAAGCGCATCCGCCGGGTGCTCCAGGTGTGCCCGGCCGAGAAGCTCTACGTGAACCCGGACTGCGGGTTCGGCTGGTCACCCCGCTACATGTGCAACCAGAAGATCGGCGCGCTCGCCGCGGGCGCCGCCCTCGCCCGCAGCGAGCTCACCGGCCGCCGGTCCTAGCCGCGCCTCGCGCCGCTTCCCGGCCCGCGGTCCGCGGATCCCGCAATAGGTGTCCGTGAGACGATGAGGGCATGACCAGCCCGTCTCGTTTCGCGCGGGCGCTCCGCGGGCTCGCCCTGCTGCTCGCGGTGGCGCTCGCGGCGCTCGCCGGGCCGTCCGAGGTGCGCGCGGACACCACGCGCTTCCGGGTGCTGACCGAGGCGAGCCAGCTTGGCTTTCACGCGACCTCGCGCCTCGCGAGCGCGGATGGCCGATTCAGCCGATTCGCCGGCGAGGTGCTCGCGGATCCCGCCGACCTCGCGAGCGGTCGCGTCCGCGTGAGCATCGAGGCCGCGTCGATCGACACCGGCATCGGACGCCGCGACAACCACCTGCGCAGCGAGGATTTCCTCTACGTCGAGCGCTTCCCCACCATCACGTTCGAGAGCACGCGCGCGGAGCGCGACGGCGGCCGCCTCGTCCTCGTGGGACGTCTCACCTTGCGGGGCGTGACACGCGAGGTGCGGGTGCCGGTGCAAGTCAGTGTGGCCGATGGACGGCTCGAGGCACGGGGCCGGTTCGAGATCAACCGCGACGAGTACGGCGTCAGCTACGACTCGATCCTGAACCCGATCGGTCAGAAGGTCCGTATCGATTTCGCCCTTCGGGCCCAGGCGATTCGCTAGCGCCGCGGCCCGTGCTATAAAGGCCGGCATGACAGCCCCGGCCATGAACGTCGACGCCACCGAGGCGGTGCGCGAGTCGCATCGCTTCGATGTGGGGCGGCTCGAGCGCTATCTCGCCGAGCGCATTGACGGTTTCAAGGGCCCGCTCACCGTGCGACAGTTCATGGGCGGGCAGTCCAATCCCACCTACCATCTCGCCACGCCCGGCGCCCAGTACGTGCTCCGGCGCAAGCCCCCGGGCAAGCTCCTGCCCTCGGCCCACGCGGTCGACCGCGAGTACCGCGTCATCACCGCGCTGGCCGACTCGGGCGTGCCGGTGCCGAAGACCTATCTCCTGTGCCAGGACGACGAGGTTATCGGCACCTGGTTCTACGTGATGGAGTGCGTGGTCGGCCGCGTGCTCACCGACCCCCGGCTGCCGGAGGTCCCGCCCGCCGACCGGGCGAAGATGTACGACTCGATGAACGAGGTGCTGGCGCGCCTGCACACCGTGGACTACAAGGCCATCGGCCTCGGCGACTTCGGGCGCACCGGTCAGTACATTCAGCGTCAGTTCCACCGCTGGACCCAGCAGTACCGCGCCTCCGAGACCGAGCACATCGAGTCCATGGAAAAGCTCATGGCGTGGCTGCCCGAGCACATCCCCGCCGAGGACTCGACTACGTTGGTCCACGGGGACTTCCGGCTCGGGAACAGCATCGTGCACCCCATCGAGGCGCGCATCATCGCGATCCTCGACTGGGAGCTCTCGACCCTGGGCCATCCCCTGAGCGACCTCGCCTACAACTGCATGCCCTATCGCTTGCCCGCCGACAGCATGGAGGGCTTCGAGGGCGCCGACCTCGCTGGTCTCGGCATGCCGTCGGAGTCGGAGTACCTCGCCGCGTACTGCCGACGCACCGGGCGCGATGGCATCAAGGACTGGGACTTCTACGTCGCGTTCTCGATGTTCCGCCTCTCCGCCATCGCACAAGGCATCATGGGGCGCGTCGTCGCGGGCACCGCGAACGATCCCCACGCGCGCTCGCGCGGCGCCCGCGCCCGCCCGCTCGCGGATGCGGGCTGGGCCCTCGTCCAGAAGCTGGGCTGAGGCTGTCGCCCCCCTTGCGCGAGGCGGGGGAAGAGGTCACCATGTCCCCCTCACCGCAGCGATCACCGAGGGGGAGACCATGGCAGATCTGGTGCAGTACGAGCGGCGCGGCAGCATCGGCGTCATCACCGTCAACAACCCGCCCGTCAACGCGCTGAGCCAGGGGGTGCGGCAGGGGCTCGCGGACGCCCTCGCCGCGGGCATCGCCGACGCCGGCGTGCGGGCGCTCGTCCTCATCGGCGGCGGGCGTACTTTCATCGCCGGCGCGGACATCCGCGAGTTCGGGAAGCCCCCCATGCCCCCCGATCTCAACGCGGTGATCGCGCAGTACGAGGGAAGCCCCAAGCTCGTGGTCGCGGCCATTCACGGCACCGCCCTCGGCGGCGGGCTCGAGGTAGCCTTTGGCTGTCACTACCGCTGTGCCGTCGCCGGCGGTCAGGTGGGATTCCCGGAGGTGAAGCTGGGCCTCTTGCCCGGGGCCGGCGGCACCCAGCGGCTGCCGCGGCTCACCGGACCCGAGGCCGCGCTACCGCTCATCGTGGCGGGTGACCCCATCCCGGCCGCCAAGGCCCAGGCTCTCGGCATCATCGACGAGATCGTGCCCGGCGACCTCCTCGAGGGCGCCTGCGCGTACGCGGAGCGCCTCGTCGCGGAGGGCAAGCCGCTGCGCAAGATCCGCGACCTGGGAGAGAAGGTGCGCGGGACGAGCCCCGCCGTGTTCGCCGAGTTCCGCAAGGGCCTCGAGCGGAGCGCCCGCGGGTTCTTCGCGCCGTTCCGCTGCGTGGACGCGGTGGAAGCCGCCGCCACCCTGCCGTTCGACGAGGGCCTCAAGCGCGAGCGCGAGCTGTTCGCCCAGTGCATGCAGTCCACCCAGTCGAAGGCGCAGATCCACGTGTTCTTCTCCGAGCGCGAGGTCACCAAGATCCCCGACGTGCCCAAGGAAACCCCCGTCAAGACGATCGCCTCGGCGGCGGTGATCGGCGCCGGGACCATGGGCGGCGGCATCGCGATGAACTTCGCCAACGCCGGCATTCCCGTGCGCGTGCTCGAGATGAGCCAGGAGGCGCTGGACAAGGGCCTCGCGGTGGTGCGGAAGAACTACGCGGCCACCGTGGAGAAGGGCCGGCTCAGCCAGAAGGACATGGACGCGCGCATGGCGCTGATCCAGGGCACGCTCGCCTACGACGCGGTGGCGGAGGCTGACATCGTCGTGGAGGCGGTGTTCGAGGAGATGGACGTCAAGAAGAAGGTGTTCGCGGTCCTCGACAAGGCGGCGAAGCCGGGCGCCATCCTCGCCAGCAACACCTCCACGCTGGACATCGACCAGATGGCGAACGCCACGTCGCGGCCGGGCCAGGTCATCGGCACCCACTTCTTCAGCCCCGCCAACGTGATGCGCCTCCTCGAAATCGTGCGCGGCAAGGCGACTTCGAAGGACACCATCGCCACCACCATGGAGCTGGCCCGCCGCATCCGCAAGGTGGGCGTGCTCGTGGGCAACTGCGACGGCTTCGTCGGCAATCGCATGCTCGCGCCGTATCTGCGCGAGGCCGAATTTCTCGTGGAGGAGGGGGCCACGCCGCAGCAGGTGGACAAGGTGATCTACGACTTCGGCTTGCCCATGGGTCCCTTCGCCATGGGCGACATGGCCGGCCTCGACGTGGGCTGGCGCATCCGCAAGGGCAAGGAGGCCAGCCGCAACCGTCGCCTGCGTTACTCGCCCATCGCCGACCGGATCTGCGAGATGGGCCGCTTCGGTCAGAAGACGGGCGCGGGCTGGTACCGCTACGAGAAAGGCAACCGCACGCCGGTGCCGGATCCCGAGATCGACGCCCTCATCGCGAAGACGGCCAAGGAGCAGGGCATCGAGCGCCGCGCGATCGGCGACGAGGAGATCCTCAAGCGCTGCGTCTACGCCCTCATCAACGAGGGCGCGAAGATCCTCGAGGAAGGCTTTGCGCTCAGATCGAGCGACATCGACATCATCTACATCTACGGCTACGGCTTCCCCGTCCATCGCGGTGGCCCGATGTTCTACGCGGACACCGTGGGCCCGGCGGCGGTCTACGACGACATCTGCAAGTTCCAGAAGCAGCACGGCGAGCAGTGGCAGCCCGCGCCGCTGCTCGAACGTCTGGCGCGGGAGGGGAAGAAGTTCGGCGAACTCTAGCCGGGACGGCTAGCGGTCGCCCCGGAGGCGGGGATCCAGCGCGTCGCGTAGACCGTCGCCCAGCAGGTTGAAGCCCAGCACCGCGATCATGATGGCAACGCCGGGAATGGTGGCGACGTGCGGCGCGACGAGCAGGAGGTCGCGCCCGGTGGAGACCATCAATCCCCACGACGCGGTGGGGGGCTGCACGCCCAGCCCCAGGAACGACAGCGCCGCCTCCACGAGGATGGCGTTGGCCATGAAGAGCGTGGCGTAGACGATCACCGTGGGCAGGAGGTTCGGCAGCACGTGCCGCGCCACCAGCCCCGGGCCGGAGGCGCCCAGGGCGCGCGCCGCCGCGACGTACTCGGACTCGCGCAGGCTCAGCACCGAGCCGCGCACCAGCCGCACCACCGTGGGCGCGCCCCAGATCCCCACCGCAATCGTGGTGTTGAGCACGCCGGGCCCGAGGGCGGAGACCACCGCGATCGCGAGCAGGAGATACGGAAACGCCAGCAGGATCTCCATGGCCCGCATGATGAGCGTGTCGGTCCAGCCGCCCGCGAAGCCGGCGAGGCTGCCCAGGCTGAGCCCGATCGCCAGCGCGATGAGCACCGAGACCGTGCCCACGAGCAGCGCCACCCGCGTGCCGTAGATCACGCGCGAGAGGATGTCGCGGCCGAACTCGTCAGCGCCGAGCAGGTACTTGGCGCCGGGCCGGGCGCGCTTCTCGATCAGGCTCTGCTTGGCGGGGTCGCGCGGCGCGAGCCACGGCGCGAACGCGGCGGCACCGAGGAGCGCCGCCACCAGAGCCAGGCCGACGAGGGCGAGCCGGTTGCGACGGAACTGGCGCCAGGCGAGGCTGCCTGGCCCGCTCGTCTCCACGCGCGGCGCCGGCCCCGACATCACCGCCTCGGTGCTCATCGCCTAGCCCTGCCGGGAGACGCGCGGGTCGAGCGCGCCGTAGGAGAGATCCACGATGAGGTTCACGAGTACGAAGGCGAGCGAGAATACGAGTACCGCGCCCTGCAGGAGGACGTAGTCCCGCGCGAAGATCGCCTTCACCATGAGGCGTCCGAGACCCGGCCACGCGAACACGGTTTCGGTGAGGACGGCGCCCCCCATGAGCTGGCCCGCCTGGAGGCCCAGCAGCGTCAGGACGGGGATGGCCGCGTTGCGCAGCGCGTGCTTGGTCACGACCCAGCGCTCGCGTACGCCCTTGGCCCGCGCGGTGCGCACGTAGTCCTCGCGCAGGACCTCCAGCACGCTCGACCGGGTCATGCGCGCGATCATCGCCGTCGAGGGCAGGGCGAGCGCCACCGCGGGCAGCACGAGATGCGATGGCGAGCCGGTGCCGCCCACGGGCAACCAGGGCAGCCACCACGCAAAGATCACGATGAGCACGAGCCCCGTCCAGAACACGGGGAGCGAGAGCCCGAACAGCGAGCCGAGCCGCGCGAGCGTGTCGAAGAACGACGACGGCCACACCGCCGAGACCACGCCCGCCCCCACGCCGAAGAACGCGGCGAGGACCAGCGCGGCGACGGTGAGCTCGAGCGTGGCCGGCCATGCGTCGGCCAGCTCCGCCGCCACCGGCCGGTTCTGCTGGATGGAGCGGCCGAGATCGCCGGTGAGGAGCCGGCCCACGTACTGCACGTAGCGGGTGGCGAGCGGCTTGTCGAGGCCGAGGTGGTCGCGGAGCGCCGCCACCGCCTGCGGGGTGGCGTGCTCGCCCAGCATGAGGGAGACGGCGTCGCCGGGCAGGAGGTCCACGGTCAGCATGACCACGAACACCACGCCCAGCAGCACCGGCACCGCGAGGAGAAGGCGGCGGACGATGAAGGTCAGCATCCGCCGCCTCCCCGGCGCTCGGCTATTTGTCTATCCAGGTCTTCCAGAGGGCGAGGTTGTACTCGACGGGGTGGATGTGGAAACCCTTCACGTTGGCGCGGGTGACGATGATCTCCTTCGTGGTGTACACGGGGATCCACACCATCTCCTTGGCGAGAATGTCCTGCACCTCGCCGTAGAGCTTCTCTCGCTCGGTCTGGTTGAGGCTGCGCCGCGCCTGCTCGACGAGGGTATCGACCCTCGGGTTCGCATACCGTGAGGTATTCCAGCCCGTGGGCGGCGTTTGCTTGCTGTGGAAGAGCGCGTAGAGGGAGTAGTCGGCGTCGGCGTTCGATGTCACCCAGCCCAGCGTGAACATGTGGTGGTTGAGGGGGTTGCCTCGGACCTGCTGGAACACCGCCGCCCACTCCAGCACCTGTACCTTCGCCTCGACACCGATGTCCTTGAACATGGCCTGGATGGCCTCGGTGATCTCGCCGTCCTTGGGATAGCGCCCGCGCGCGGTCAGCCAGGACAGCGAGAGCTTCTGCCCGCCCTTCTGCATGATGCCGTCGAGGCCGGGCGTCCAGCCGGCCTGCGCGAGCAGGGCCTTGGCCTTGGCTCGGTCAAAGGGATAGAGCTTGTCGAGCTGCATGTCCTTGAAGCCGAAGACGCCGGGCGCGAGCACGCCGAGCGCCGGCCCCGCCGAGCCCTCCATGATGTTGTCGAGGATGGCCTTGCGGTCCACCGCGTGCAGGAGCGCCTGGCGCACGCGCACGTCGTCGAGCGGCGGCAGGCCGGCGTGCAGGCCGGCGAACACCACCCGGATACCGGTGGTCTCGTGCACCGTGTACTTCGGGTCCTTCCGGAGCGCGGGCAGCTGGGCGGGCGCCGGGAACAGCACCATGTCGGCGTCACCCGTCTGCAGCGCGAGCATGCGCGCGCCTTCCTCGGGCACTACCTTGAAGATCACACGATCGACGAATGCCTTGTCGCCCCAGTAGTCGTTGTTCCGCTCGATGATGACGTGCGTGTTGGTCTTCCACTCCACGAACTTGAACGGGCCCGTGCCCACCGGGGCGCGGCTGAAGTCCGCGCCCAGCTTGCCTACCGCGGTGGGCGACACGATGCCCATGCAGTACATGGCGAGGGTACGGAGGATGGGCCCGTAGGGCTCCTTGGTGACGATGTCGACCGTGAGGTTGTCGACGACCTCGGCGCCCGCGAGCGAGCCGGCGAGGCTGGCCCAGCGCGCGGGGGGCTTGCCGTTGAGGGCGCGGTCGTAGGTGAAGCGCACCGCCTCCGCGTTGAACGGCGTCCCGTCGTGGAACTTCACGTTGGGGCGCAGCTTGAAGCGCACCTTGGTCGGCGACATGACCTCGTACGACGTGGCGAGCGCCGGCTTGACCTGCATCTTCTCGTCGAGGGTAAGCAGCCCCTCGAGCATGTTGAAGTACACCCACGCCCCCGGCGCGGTCGTCTCGAGGTTGGGCTCGAGCGACACGGGATCGGTGGGACGGACGATGGTGAGGGTGCCGCCGCGCTTCTGCGCGGCCGCCTCCCCGGCGGCGCCGAGCACCAGCAGCGCCGCGATCAGCCCGGCGAGGAGCCGGATGGCCTGCTTCATCGGGACATCTCCTTTCGCGTGAGAGGCGGAGCCACCTTCACCATCTCGTCGAGATTCGACCACGCCATCGGGCGCCGGCCGGACTCGAGATCCTCGATCAGCTCGATGAGCCGCGCGGTGAGCGGCGCGGACACCCCGCGGGCCCGGGCCTTCGCGGCGGTGACCGCGGTCTGGCCGTCCACCTCGGTCTTGCGCCGGCGCACCGCGAGGTCACGCCAGATGCCGCTCTTGGTCTTGGTGTGCGCGCGATAGTGCGCGGCGATCGCCGCCATGGCGTGGCCGCGCGCGGTGGTGTCGCCCTTGGCGGCGGCGCGGTACCACGCGGGATCGAACTCGTCGAAGGGCTCGACGGCCACGCCCCAGGCGTCGGCCACCGCGATGCCCTCCGCGACCAGGCAGGCGAGCATGTGCTGGATCTCCGGGCTCCGCTCGACCACGTCGTAGATGTGGGCGTCCACGAGGGCGGTGGCGAAGAGCACGGCGCCGTACACGTGCTTGGCCCACTTGTAGCCCCAGATGTTGCTGGTGACCCGCGTCTCTGTCACCGGCGCGAGTAACGACGCGATCGCGCGCGCCCGCGGCGAGTCGGCACCGTCCAGCTCGCCGACGACGAAGGCCCCCTCGCCGCCGTGCTGGATCCGCCCGGGCGCGAGCCAGTCCGCGGCCCAGTTGACGAGACAGCCCATGGTGCGGGGGGCGCCCACCCGCGCCGCGATCAACTCCTCGCTGAGCCCGTTCTGCAGCGACACGATCACGCCGTCGGGCGCGAGGCGGGGCGCCAGCACGTCGAGGGCGGCGGCGGTGTGGTGCGACTTGACGGCGAGGAGCACCAGGTCCAGGTGGACCGGCATCGCGTCCGGCGTGGCGGCGCGTACCGGCACCGTCACCTCACCGTCGGCGCGCTCGATGGTCAGGCCATGGGCGTTCATCGCGTCGACGTGCGCGCGCTCGATGTCCACGAGCAGCACGTCGCGGCCGGCTCGCGCGAGCGCGGCGCCGGTGATGCCGCCGATCGCGCCCGCACCGTACACCGTGACGGCCATGACGCCCCCTGACTATCACACGCTCCGAGGGCCGTCAATCCGCGACGGCGGCGCAGGCGGGAGACGACGGCGGCCCGCCGCATCGGGCTATAATATCGGGTCCATGGACGCCCCTCTCGCCGACCTTCTCGTCGCCGATCTCACCCAGAACGTGGCGGGCCCCTACTGCGCGCAAGTCCTGGGGGACCTGGGCGCGGAGGTGGTGAAGATCGAGCGGATCGGCCGCGGGGACGACGCGCGCGCATGGGCGCCGCCCTACTGGGGCGAGGAGAGCGCCACCTTCATGGCGGTGAACCGCAACAAGCGGAGCCTCGCCGTCGATCTCAAGGCGCCCGACGGCCGCGCGGTGGTGGAGCGCCTGCTCGCGCGCGCCGACGTGTTCGTCCAGTCGCTGCGGGCGGGCGCGGTGGAGGAGCTCGGCTTCGGCTGGGAGCGCGCACGCGAGATCAACCCGCGCCTCGTCTACTGCTCGGTCACCGCGTTCGGCACCGAGGGCCCGCTGCGCGACCGGCCGGGCTACGACCCGCTCATGCAGGCCTACGGCGGCATCATGTCCTTCACCGGGCATCCCGGCGCCGCGCCCGCACGCGTGCCGGTGTCGCTGGTGGACATGGGCACGGGGCTCTGGGCGGTCACCGCGATCCTGGGCGCGCTTCGCGAGCGTGACCGGACCGGCCGCGGCGCCCACGTGACCACCGCGCTCTTCGACACCGCGCTGGCGTGGACCGCGTTCCAGACCAACCAGTACCTCGGCACCGGCGAGGTGCCGACCCCGCAGGGCTCGGGCACCGCCATGATCTGCCCGTACGAGGCCTTCCCCGCCCGCGACGCCTGGGTCATGATCGCCGCCGGCTCGGACGCCCTGTTCGTGAAGGCGTGCGCGGCCCTCGCGGTGCCCGCGCTCCCCCAGGACCCGCGCTTCCGCGACAATCCCTCGCGCGTCGCGAACCGGAAGGCGCTGGTGGAGGCGCTCTCCGCGGTGACGGGCGCGCTCGACTCCGCCGACGTGCTCGCGCGCCTTCAGCGCGCGGGCGTGCCGTGCGCGCCCATCAACACCATCGACAAGGTCCTCGCGGAGCCCCAGACCGAGGCCAGCGGCATGGTGGTGCCGGTCAAGCACCCGCGCCTGCCCGACTACAAGGCGCTGAGCCTGCCGATCCGCTGGGACGGCGAGCGGGCCGGTGTGACGCGCGTGCCGCCGCTCCTGGGCGAGCACACCGCCGAGGTGCTCGCGGAGCTGGGCTACGACGCCGCCACCATCCAGGAGCTCGCGAGGCGCCATGTCGTCGGACTATAAAACGCTCAACGTCACGCGCTCGGCCGACGACTTCGTCGTCACCGTAGAGTTGAATCGTCCCGAGGCGCTCAACGCCATGAACACGGCGATGGGACGCGACCTCCTGCGCTGCTTCGAGGCGCTCAAGTGGGACACCATCGCACGGGCCGTCGTCTTCACCGGCGCCGGCACCAAGGCCTTTTGCGTGGGCGGCGACCTCAAGGAGCGCGAGGGCATGACCGACGAGGCCTGGCGCGCCCAGCACGTGATCTTCGAGGAGGGCGCCTTCCTCGTGCTCCACTGCCCCGTGCCGGTCATCGCCGCGGTGGAGGGCTTTGCCATGGGCGGGGGTTGCGAATTGGCCGTGCTGTCCGACTTCGTGGTGGCGAGCGAGACCGCGGTGTTCGCGGTGCCCGAGGTGACGCGGGGCATCTTCCCCGGCATCGGCGGCACCCAGCTCCTGCCGCGCATCGTGGGCGGCCCGCTCGCCAAGGAGATGATCTTCACCGGGCGGCGCGTGGACGCGCGCGAGGCCAAGGCCATCGGGCTCGTCAACCACCTCGTGCCCGCCGGGCAGGCCCGCGCCAAGGCGCTGGAGATTGCCGGCACCATCGCCGACAATGGGCCCGTCGCCGTGCGCAAGGCGAAGCAGGCCATCGGCTGGGGCAGCGAGACCGACCTCGAGACGGCGCTCCGCCTCGCCATCGAGGCCTACAACAACACCGTGACCACCGAGGACCGCCTGGAAGGAGTCCGGGCCTTCAACGAGAAGCGCAAGCCGCGCTTCAAGGGGCGCTGACATGGCCGACATGATCCGTCGTCTTCGCGGGAGCGCGACCGGCCGCAACCGCGGCTCCATCTACCGCGACCTCGTGTGGACGGTCGCCACCGCACCGGACCGGACGCAAGGCGTGAAGGGCCAGACCGAGCAGTGCCTCACCGCGCTCGACAAGAGCCTCGCCGAGGCGGGCGCGGACAAGACCCGCATCCTCTCCGCCCAGATCTTCCTCGCCGACATGGCCACCAAGGCCGAGATGGACGCGGTGTGGAACGCCTGGATCGGCCCCGATCCCGACCACTGGCCGCAGCGGGCCTGCGTGGGGGCGCCCCTCGCCGACGGCTGCCTGGTGGAGATCATCCTCACCGCGGCCCGGACCTGAGCACCGTGCGCCGGAGGCAGCCATGACCAAGGACATGACGTTCGTACTCACCGACGAGCAGCGGGCGCTGAAGGCCGCGGTGGCCGATCTCTGCAAGCAGTACGCGCCCGAATACTGGCGCGACCTCGACGCCAAGCGCGAGTACCCCGAGCGCTTCATCGACGAGCTCACCAAGGCCGGCTACCTCGCCGCGCTGATCCCCCAGGAGTACGGCGGGCCGGGCCTGGGCATCATGGAAGGCGCGCTGATCCTGGAGGCCATCAACCACTCGGGCGGCAACGCGGGCGCCTGCCACGCGCAGATGTACATCATGGGCACGGTGCTGCGGCACGGCTCGGCGACACAGAAGAAGACATACCTGCCCAAGATCGCTACCGGCGAGCTGCGCCTGCAGGCGTTCGGTGTGACCGAGCCCAACGCGGGCTCCGACACCACCAAGCTCCAGACCACCGCGATCAAGAACGGCGATCGCTACGTCGTGAACGGGCAGAAGATGTTCATCTCGCGGGTGCTCCAGTCCGACCTGATGCTGCTCCTCGCGCGCACCACGCCGGTCGACCAGGTGAAGAAGAAGACGGACGGGCTCAGCGTGTTCCTCATCGACATCCGGCCCCTCAAGGGCAAGGGGCTCGAGGTGCGGCCGCTGCGCATGATGATGAATCACTCCACCAACGCGCTCTTCTTCGACAACATGGAGATCCCCGCCGAGAGCCTCATCGGCCAGGAAGGGAGAGGCTTCTCCTACATCCTCGACGGCATGAACGCCGAGCGTATCCTCGTCGCCTCCGACTCCCTCGGCGACGCTCGCTGGTTCATCGACAAGGCGGTGGCCTACGCGAGCCAGCGGGTGATCTTCGGCAAGCCCATCGGCGCCAACCAGGGCGTGCAGTTCCCCATCGCCAAGGCCCACATGGCCATCGAGGCCGCCGATCTCATGCGCACCAAGGCGGCCAAGATGTTCGACGCCGGCATCCCCTGCGGGCCCGAGGCCAACATGGCCAAGTACCTGGCGTCCGAGGCGGCCATCCAGGCGGGCGACGCGTGCGTCGACTGCCACGGCGGGTACGGCTTCGCCGAGGAGTACGACGTCGAGCGCAAGTTCCGCGAGGCGCGCCTCTACCGGACCGCGCCCATCAACAACAATCTCGTGGCCGCGTACGTGGGCGAGCACGTACTCGGCATGCCGCGCTCCTATTGAGGACATGACGCTCGAGGCCGTCGATCGCATCAGCGTCACCACGGTGGTGGACAACGCCGTGGACAACCTGCGCGTGGACGAGAAGGTTGCGCGCCGGTGGACGCATACCCGCGCCCGGCGTATGCCTACCCTGCGCGCCGAGCACGGCCTTGCCCACTGGGTGGAGGTGACGCGCGGGCGCGAGACCAGCCGCATCGCCTTCGACTGGGGGCTCACCGGCGACTCGTACCTGCACAATCTCCACGAGCTCGGGCTCGACCCCGCAGACCTGGATGCCCTCGCGCTGTCCCACGGGCATCAGGACCACTGGGGCGGCCTGCCCGGGTTCCTTCGCGACAGCCGGCGGCTCATGAAGCGCGCGATGCCTTTCTACGCGGGCTCCGACCACTTCCTACCCCGCTACAGCGAGCGAGCGGGCGACCGCGTCTACATCGGCCGGCTCGACCGCGCGGAGCTCGAGCGTCAGGACCTGGACGTGCGGGTGATCGCCAAGCCCACCGTGCTGCCCGAGGGCGTGATGCTCTCCGGCGAGATGCACGAGACGGTGCCCGGCGAGACGATCCCGGCGTCGCTCCGCGTCGAACGCGACGGCGAGGTCGTGCAGGACACCTTCATCGGCGAGCAAACCCTGATCGCCCACGTGCGCGGCCGCGGCCTCGTGGTGGTGACCTCGTGCTCGCACCGCGGCATCGTGGGCATCTGCCGCCATGCCGCGCGCGTGAGTGGGGTGCCGCGCATCCACGCCGTGATGGGCGGGTTCCACCTGAGCGGGCTCGGCGAGGAGCGGGTGAGCCTGGTGGTGGACGAGTTTCGGCGGCTCGGCCTCCAGTGGCTGGTCCCGCAGCACTGCACCGGCATGGAGGCCTGCATTGCGATCGGCCGGCAGCTCCCGTCCGAGATGGTGGTGCCCTCCGTGGGCAGCACCTTCACCTTCGAGGCCTGAGCCGTGCTCGGCCCGGTGATCGAGGGCGAGCGCATCCGGCTCGAGCCGCCGCGGGCCGAGTTCCTGCCCGCCTACCGGCGGTGGTTCGCCGACATGGAGGTGACGCGCTACATGCTCTACCGCCATCCCCTCTCGGACAAGGGGGAGACGGAGTGGCTGGAGCGCACCGCGACGGACGACAAGATGGTGATGTGGGCCATCATCGCCAAGCCGAGCGGGCGCCTCGTCGGCAACAGCGGCATTCACGACATCAACTGGCGCAATCGCCACGCGATGACGGGCATCGTGATCGGAGAGAAGGACGAGTGGGGCAAGGGCTACGCCGGCGAGGCCATGCGCCTTCGCACCCGCTACGCCTTCCTCGAGCTGGGGCTCGAAAAGCTGATCACCACGGTGGTGAATCCGAACGAGGCGAGCCGCCGCGCCCTGGAGCGGGCCGGCTACAAGCAGTGCGGGCTCTACCGGCGCCACTTCCTGGTGGACGGCCGGTGGCACGACATGTGGATCGGCGAGATCCTGAAAGACGAGTGGGCGGTCAGAGGGGGGACGCCATGAAGCTGCCGCCGCGGGTGATGTTGTGCGAGGTGGGCACGCGGGACGGGTTCCAGATCGAGCCGGACTGGATTCCCACCGAGGCCAAGGTCGAGGTGGTGAACCGGCTCTCCGCCACCGGGGTGCCGCGCATCGAGGTCACCTCGTTCGTCTCTCCCAAGGCGGTGCCTGCCCTCCGCGACGCGGAGGCGGTGATGGCGGCGATCACGCGCCGGCCGGGCACCCGCTACGCGGCGCTGGTGCCCAACGACAAGGGGGCGGTGCGCGCGGTGGACGCGCAGGTGGACGCCATCCACACCGTGGTGTCGGCGAGCGAGAGCCACAACCAGGCCAACGTGAACATGTCGATCGCGGAGTCCCTCGGCAAGCTGCGCGCGACCATGGAGGTGGCCCACCGCGCCGGTGTGCCCGTCAACTCGGGCATCTCCTGCTCGTTCGGCTGTCCGTTCGAGACCGAGGTGCCGGTGGCGCGCCTCGAGGAGATCGTGGCGGCGCTGGTGGACATGGGCGCGCGGGGCATCGGGCTCGCCGACACCACCGGCATGGCGAACCCCGCGCAGGTGAGCCGCGTGCTCGAGCGTCTCGTACCGCGCTTCCCCGGCGTCGAGTGGACGCTCCACACCCACGACACCCGCGCCATGGCCATCCCGAACATCCTCGCCGCCATGGAGCACGGCGTGACGTGCTTCGACGCCTCCATCGGCGGCCTGGGGGGCTGTCCCTTCGCGCCGGGCGCGTCGGGCAACGTGTGCACCGAGGACCTGATCCACTGCCTGCACGCGATGGGCGTGGACACGGGTATCGATCTGGGCGCCTACGTCGCCACGTCGCGGCGCGTGCAGGAGATCGTGGGCCACGTCCTGCCCGGCCAGATCGTCAAGGCGGGCGCGTGGGACCGCAAGTACCCCCTGCCGGACTCCGTGCAGGCCAAGCTAGCCGGCCTCCGCGCATGAGCCGTCCCAAGCCCCTTCCGAAGAAGGCCGCGCGCATGCTCCGGCTCATGGACCGCGCGGTGACGCACTGGACCATCCCGGTGATCGGCGTGGAGAAGGGCCGCGTGCTGCGTCGCCTCATCGCCCGGCATGCGCCGACCCGCGGGATCGAAGTGGGTTCGCTCTTCGGATACTCCGCCATTCTCATCGCCGCGAGCATGCCGCGGAGCGGGCGGCTCACCTGCGTCGAGCAGAACGACTACCTTGCCAAGTTCACCGAGTACAACGCCGCGGCGGCCGGCCTGAAGGGCCGCGTGCGCGTGGTCGTCGGCGATGCGCTCCGCGTGCTGCCGATGCTGCGCGGCCCGGTGGACTTCCTCCTCATCGACGCGAGGAAGGAAGACTATCTCGACTATCTCCGCGCGGTGGAGCCGCGGCTCGTCAAGGGCGCGCTCGTCATCGCCGACAACACCGGCATGTTCCGCCGTGACGTGAAGCCCTATCTCGACCACGTGCGCGAGAGCGGCCGGTACGAGAGCCGCGAGCACGACTTCGGCTTCGATTGCATGGAAGCCTCGGTGTTCCGCGGTTAGGCCTCCCCCCGTGTTCGGCGAGCGTCACGACCCCGAGTTCCTCAAGCATCTCTTCGACCAGACGGAGATCCTCCGCAAGCCGGTCACCGGGATCATCGCCGGCTATCACGTGCTCCCCTACGTGCTGGTGGGACCGCAGGAGGGGAAGCCGGCGGCCGCGGTGGAGATCCGGGGCAAGATCAAGGTCTCGCCACGCCTCGTGCTCGCCCCCGGGCGCGCCGGGCAGACCTACGGCGATCTGTTCAAGGACACGGATGTCATGGACCAGACGCTCGTCGCGCGCGTCTTCTCGTTCATGTACTCCTCCCGGCACCAGGTGACGCTCGAAAGCGAAGACCTTTCCATCCAGAGAGTCGACCGGGATCCCCAGGCTCAGATCGAGCGCGCCCTCGACGAGCTGACCCAGCGCGAGGTCATCGACACCGGCGTGATCCTCGCGCCCAACGTGCGCTTCTACCCCGTCTCGCTGGACCGCTTCATCACCGAGATCCTCGACCAGGAGTTCCGGTCCCCCTGACCGGCCCGATGCGCGCCGGGCGAGGGGACCGGGTGCGGCGGTAGAGTGCGCGCATTCGTCCTCTCGCGGCTCGCCCAGACCCTCCTCGTCGTCTTCCTCGCCCTCACCGCCGTGTTCTTCCTCGCCCGCCTGGGCGGCGACCCCGTCCTGCTGTTTCTTCCCATGGACATCCAGGCGAAGGACGTCAACGAGTTCCGCCAGCGCCTCGGCTTCAACGATCCCCTGCCCGTGCAGTACGGGCGCTTCATGGCGGGCGCGGTGCGCGGCGACTTCGGCGAGTCGCTGCGCTACAAGCAGGACGCGCTCCACCTCGTGCTCGAGCGGCTGCCCGCCACGTTCCGCCTCGGCGGCCTCGCCCTGCTCCTGACTTTCTGCCTCGCCATTCCCGTCGGCGTGATCTCGGCGATGCGGCGCGGCTCCGTCTGGGACTACGTCGGGATGGGCGCGACCGTGCTGGGGCAAGCGATCCCCGGCTTCTGGCTGGGCCTCATGCTGATCTATCTCTTCTCGGTACGCCTGGGCTGGCTCCCCACCGGCGGCACCGGCGGGCTCGCCCACTACGTGATGCCGGTGCTGGTGCTCGCCAGCTTCTACGCCGCGCGCATCGCGCGCCTCACCCGCTCGTCCGTGCTCGACGTGCTCGGCGAGGACTTCATCCTCACCGCCCGCGCCAAGGGCCTCGCGGAGCTGCTGGTGGTGGCCAAGCACACGCTCAAGAACGCGGCTATCCCCATCGTCACGCTGGCCGGGCTCGAGACGGGCCAGCTCCTGGGTGGCGCCGTCATCACCGAGACCATCTTCGCCTGGCCGGGGGTGGGCCGCCTCACCGTGCAGGCCCTCCTCAACCGCGATTTCCCCGTCGTCCTCGCCGCGGTGTTCGTGATCTCGCTCACCTACACCCTGATCAACTTCCTCGTGGACGTGATCTACGGCTGGATCGACCCGCGCACGTCGAGGCCCGCGTGAGCGCGCGCCCCCTGCTCGAGACTGCGCGGCGCAACGGCCTCGGCTTCCTCGGCCTCGCGCTGGCCGGCATCGCCATCGTGGTCGCGCTGGCCGCGCCGCTGCTCGCGCCCCACGATCCCCTCGTGGGCGACTTCGCCCAGAGCCTCAAGCCGCCCGGCACCGCGGGGCATCCGTGGGGCACCGATCAGCTCGGCCGCGACCTTTTCTCGCGGGTGCTCTACGGGGCGCGCATCGCGCTGTTCATCGGGATCTGCGTGGTGCTCATCACCGCAGTAATGGGCGGCCTCCTCGGCCTCCTCGCCGGCTATTTCGGCGGGTGGCCGGGGACGGTGCTCATGCGCCTGGTGGACGTGCAGCTCTCGTTCCCGCTCATCTTCCTCGCCCTGACCATCAACGCGATCGTGGGCCTCGGCCTCCGGAACATCATCATCAGCCTGGCCGCAGCCGGATGGGTCGTGTATGCTCGCGTGGTCCGTGGGGAGGTCCTGTCGGTGAAGCAGCGCGAGTACGTGCAGGCGGCGGCGGCGCTGGGCCTGGGCCGCGGCCGCATCCTGTTCCGGCACGTGCTTCCCAATGTGCTCCCGTCGATCCTGGTCGTTGCGAGTCTCCAGTTCTCGCAGTTCATCGTGGCGGAGGCGGCCATCTCGTTCCTCGGTTTCGGCGTGCAGCCCCCGACTCCGGCCTGGGGGAGCATGCTCTCGGAGAGCCGCGACTATCTCTACGTCGCGTGGTGGCTGGCCGCCTTCCCCGGCGCGGCCCTGGCCCTGACCGCGCTCGGAATCAACCTCGTCGGGGACTGGCTGCGCGACGTGCTCGACCCGAAATTCCGCGCCTGACGGCGCGCCCTCAGAGGAGGCCTTCATGGTGATTCCCCGGATCCGCACCCTGGCCCTCGCGACCCTGGCCGCCGTCCTCGTGCTGCCCGCGGCGGCGCCCGCCCAGGACCGTGCCAAGACCAAGGAAGTGGTGGTGGCGTTCGCGGCCGAGCCGCGCTCGCTGCTCCCCAACACCATCGTGGACTGGACCACCAACGACCAGGTCGAGCACATGTACGACCGCCTGGTGGACCGGGACGCCAAGACCTACAAGCCCGCGCCCATGCTCGCCACCGGGTGGAAGATCGTCAATGACACCACCTGGGAGTTCACCCTCAAGCAGGGGGTGAAGTTCCACAACGGCGAGCCCTTCAACGCCCAGTCGGTGAAGGCGACGATGGACTACATCAAGGACCCCGCGAACAAGACGCACTACGCGCCGCGGTGGGCCCAGGTGAAGGAAGTCCAGATCGTCAACGACTACACGGTGCGCTTCATCACCGACAAGCCGTGGCCCGGGCTCATCGACCGCATGGCCGCCACCGACTTCCTGCCCATGCCGCCGAAGGCGCTCAAGGAGCAGGGCGTGCAGGCCCTCGCCGCCAAGCCCATCGGCACCGGGCCGTTCAAGTTCGTGCAGTGGGTGCGCGACGAGAAGCTGGTCCTCGAGCGCAATCCCGACTACTGGCAGGGGCCGGCCGATCTCAGCCGCGTGACCTTCCGCTACATCCCCGAGTTCAGCGCCCGGCTCGCCGCGCTCCTCGCCGGCGAGATCGACATCATGAAGGACGTGCCCCCCCTCAACGTGGAGCAGGTGGACAAGAGCGGCAAGGCCAAGGTGCGCGCCACCGTGTCCTCGCGGATCAATTACCTGGCCCTCGTGAACCTCAAGCCCGGTCCCATGCAGGATCTCCGGGTGCGCAAGGCCGTCCACCACGCCGTCAACGTGGACGAGCTGATCGCCCAGGTGCTGCGCGGGCGCGCCACGAAGATGTGCGGGTCGCTCTCGCCGCTCAACGTGGACTACTCGCCCAAGATCGAATGCATCAAGTACGACCCCGCGCGCGCTCAGGCCCTCTTCAAGGAGGCAGGCGTCGACCCGACCAAGCTACAGCTGACGCTGGATACCCCGTCGGGCCGCTATCCGCTCGACAAGGACGTCTCGCTCGCCATCGCCTCCCAGCTCGGCCGGCTCGGCATCAAGGTCAACGTGGTGGTGAACGAGTGGGGCACGCATCTGGACAAGATCAAGAACCGCACCACCGGCGACATGTTCTTCCTGGGCTGGGGTCCGGCGCTCGAGGCCCAGGGCACCATCGAGCAGCTCTTCCAGGCCAAGCCGACTTACTCGTCGTTTGGGAACAACGCCACCATCGACGCGAAGATCGCCCAGGCCGTCACCATCGTCGATCCGAAGAAGCGGCTGGAGGCCTGGGCCGAGCTCCAGCAGCTCGTGCACGACGAGGTGCCGTGGGTGTTCCTCTGGCAGCAGCACGATCTCTACGGCGTGGCGCCCTGGATCGAGTGGACGCCGCGGGCCGACGAGAAGGTGTGGATGTACGAGGCGAAGGTGGTCGCCCGCTAGAAGCACGTCGGGGCGGCGGGCGCCGGGCTCTCCCGGCCTCCGCCGCCCCTTCCCCGCGACGAGGCCCGATCAGGCGGCGCCGGGCGGCTCGGCCTGCGCGTCGTCGACCGGGGTGCTCGCGGCGGCGCTCTTCGCCGCCATCGCGGCCTGCTCGGCCTCGCTGAGCATCTCCTTGGCGTGATCGGTCAGCTCGCTGAGTTCGCGGACGGCCAGGTCGTACCACGGGTCGATCTGCATCGTCCCCTCCCCGGCGCCAGCTGGCGCCCCCACAGAGTCGAGAGCGCATGGGTCGTGCCATCGCGATACGCTCCATCTTTCAGCCACTTGACGCATTGCAAAGGCCGGCGGGTGCGCGGACCTTTGCCCGTCAACGCGCCGGGTCCAGGGCAGGACGCCTGAAGCAAGCGCCTGGAAATCTTGTTAGAATCCGCCCGCTGCCAGACGTCGTGCCGCCGAGGAGGCCTCATGGCTGGAATCACCGTCTTCACCAATGCCTTCCTGATCGACTGCACCGGAAAGGATCCCGTGGACGGGGCCGCCGTCGTCGTGGAAGGCGAGCGGATCAAGGACGTCATCCGGTCCGGCAAGCTCGGTCCGCTCAAGGGCCGCGTGGACACCATCAACTGTAAGGGCAAGACCCTGATGCCCGGGCTCACCGACGCCCACGTGCACATGTGCGCGGTGGACGCCAACATCCCCGAGCAGCACCGCAATAGCCCGCCGAGCCTGATCGCCGCCAAGGCGATGCGCCGCATCGAGCAGTGCCTGATGCAGGGCTTCACCACCGTGCGCGACGCGGGCGGCGCCGACTACGGCTTCCGCGAGGCGGTATCCTCGGGGCTCTATCCCGGCCCACGGCTCCTCGTGTCCGGCCGGCCGCTCTCCCAGACGGGCGGCCACGCGGACAAGCGCCGCCGTGCCGAGTGGATTGCGCCGGTCGAGTGCTGCGTCGGCATGGCGGGGATCATCGCCGATGGAGCTGACGAGGTGCGCAAGGCCGCGCGGGAGCAGATCCGCCACGACGTGGACCAGATCAAGATCATGGCCTCGGGCGGCGCCATGTCGCCCGGTGACGAGCTCGACACCACGCAGTACACGGTGGACGAGATGAAGGCGGCGGTCGAGGAAGCGAACGCGGTCGGCAAGTACGTGCTCGCCCACGCCTACTCGGGCGCCGCCATCCGCAACGCGGTGACCGCGGGCGTGCGCTGCATCGAGCACGGCAATCTCCTGGACGCGGCGGGGGCGCAGGCGATCAAGAAGGCGGGCGCGTTCCTCGTGCCCACCATGGTCACCTACGAGGCGATCTATCGCGAGGGCAAGAACTACGGGATCGGCGATCACCAGATCCAGAAGATCAACATCGCCCGTGAGCGGAGCGTGGAGGGCCTGACCCACGCCTATCGAGCCGGCTGCAAGATCGGCTCGGGCTCGGACCTCCTGGGCGACATGCAGTCCCAGCGGACGGTGGAGTTCGAGCTGAAGGCGCAGGTCATGAGGCCGCTGGAGGTGCTCCTTTCCGCGACGCAGGTGAACGCGCAGATCTTCAAGATGGAGCCGGACATCGGCTCGGTCGAGCCCGGGAAGTACGCCGATCTCCTCGTCCTCAAGGGCAACCCACTCAAGGATCTGCGCCTCTTCCAGAATCAGGACAATCTGCTCATGATCATGAAGGGGGGCGTCGCCTACAAGCGGACGGTATGAGCAAGAGCGCCAAGGGCGGCAAGAGCGGCAAGGCGGCGGGAGCCTCGGCGCAGGCGGCCGCGCGTGCGTCGAGCACCGCCGCGCCCGCCGCGGCCACGCCCACCGGCACCTCCCCCGCCGACTTCGAGAGGCTCGGCGTGTTCTACCTCGGGCGCCCCTACGATCTCGGCACGAAGCAGTCCGCGGGCGGCCTACTGCTCTATGACGCGAAGGACCTCGTCACCCACGCGGTGTGCGTAGGCATGACGGGCAGCGGCAAGACGGGGCTCTGTCTGGCGCTGCTCGAAGAGGCCGCCATCGACGGCATCCCCGCCCTGGTCATCGATCCCAAGGGCGATCTGGGCAATCTCCTCCTCACCTTCCCCGAGCTCCGGCCCGCCGACTTCCGCCCCTGGATCAACGAGGACGACGCGCGGCGGAAGGGCATGACGCCGGATGCGTTCGCCGAGCAGCAGGCGGCGCTCTGGACCAGGGGTCTCGCCAGCTGGGGCGAGGACGGCGCGCGCATCCGCCGGCTGCGCGAGGCGGCGGACTTCGCCATCTACACGCCGGGCAGCAACGCGGGAATCTCGGTGTCGATCCTCAAGTCCTTCGCAGCGCCGCCGCGCGCGGTGCAGGGGGACGCGGAGGCCCTCGGCGAGCGCATCAGCACCACGGTGACGAGCCTGCTCGGCCTGGTCGGGGTCGAGGCGGATCCGGTGAAGAGCCGCGAGCACATCCTGATCTCCACCATCCTCCGCGCGGCGTGGGCGGAGGGTCGCGACCTCGATCTCGCCGGCCTCATCCAGCAGATCCAGTCCCCGCCGGTGAAGCGCGTGGGCGTGCTCGACGTGGACGCCTTCTTCCCCGCCAAGGACCGCTTCGCGCTGGCCATGACGCTCAACAACCTCCTCGCCGCGCCCGGCTTCGCGGCGTGGATGGAGGGCGAGCCGCTCGACATCCAGACCCTGCTCTTCACCAAGGAGGGCAAGCCCCGCGTCGCGATCTTCTCCATCGCGCACCTGGGCGACGCCGAGCGCATGTTCTTCGTCTCGCTGCTGCTGAACCAGACGCTGGGCTGGATGCGCAATCAGTCCGGCACCACGAGCCTGCGCGCCCTCGTCTACATGGATGAGATCTTCGGCTACTTCCCGCCGGTGGCGAACCCGCCGTCCAAGCAGCCGCTGCTCACCCTGCTCAAGCAGGCGCGCGCCTTCGGCGTCGGCGTGGTGCTCGCCACCCAGAACCCGGTGGACCTCGACTACAAGGGGCTCTCCAACGCGGGGACGTGGCTCATCGGCCGGCTGCAGACGGACCGCGACAAGGCGCGCGTGCTGGACGGGCTGGAGGGCGCGGCGGCGGGCGCGGGCAGCCGCTTCGACCGCGGCAAGATGGAGGAGACCATCGCGGGGCTCGGCAACCGCATCTTCCTCATGAACAACGTCCACGAGGACGCGCCCGTCGTCTTCGAGACGCGCTGGGCCATGTCGTATCTCCGCGGGCCCCTCACGCGGGACCAGATCCGGACGCTGATGGCCGATCGCCGCGCCGCCGCGCCCGACGCGCGGACGGCGCCGGCGCCCGCGCGACCCGCGGCGCCCGCTTCCTCAGGCTCGGCGCGGCCGGTGCTCCCGCCGGACATCCCCCAGCAGTTCCTGCCCCCGCGCGGCCCGGGCGGCGCGCTGGTCTACGCGCCCATGCTACTGGGCGCAGCCCAGGTCCGCTTCGTCGACGCCAGGCGCGGGATGGACGTCAGCCAGGACGTGAGCGTGCTCGTGCCGATCGGCGAGGGTGTGGTGCCGGTGGACTGGGAGCAGGCGCGCGAGACGAGCGTGGCGCTCGCCGACCTCGAGGCCGAGCCCGCAGCGGGCGCGCAGTTCGTTGAGCTGCCCGGCATCGCCACCAAGAAGAAGAGCTACGCCGACTGGAGCCGCGACTTCGCGGGGTGGCTGTTCCGGACGCGGGCCCTCGAGCTCCTCTCCTGTCCGGCGACCAAGGAGGTTTCGCGCCCGGGCGAGTCCGAGGCCGAGTTCCGCGCGCGGATCCAGCACGGCGCGCGGGAGGCGCGTGACGCCGCGGTGGAGAGCCTGCGCCAGAAATACGCGCCGAAGATTGCCGCGCTCCAGGAGAAGGAACGGCGGGCTCAGCAGACGGTGGAGCGCGAGTCGGGCCAGGCCACGCAGCAGGGTCTTCAGGTCGCCATCTCGCTGGGCGCGACAGTGCTCGGCGCAATCCTCGGCCGCAAGGCGGTCAGCGCCACGACCCTGGGCCGCGCGACCACCGCGGCCCGCGGCGCGGGCCGCGCGATGAAGGAAGCGCAGGACGTTTCACGGGCCAAGGAGAGTGCGGAGAGCCTGCAGCAGCAGCTCGCCGATCTCGACGCGGAGTTCAAGCGGGAGTCGGACGCGGTCGCGGCGCAGATGGACCCCACCCAGCAGCCGCTCGAGCCCGTCTCGCTCAAGCCCACCAAAGCGAACATTGCGGTGAAGGTCATGACGCTCGCCTGGGCGCCGCAGCGTCGGGACGCCGGGGGCGCGCTCGTGCCCGCGTGGGAGTAGCCGCCCCGTGAGGGCGCGGCCGGGACTGGTCCTTCTCGTCGTGGGACTCGTCGCCGGCTGCGCCTCCACTGACTCGCTCGAGCGGCGCGGCGCCTCGCTCAGCCTCACGCCGCCGAGCGAAGTCGCCCGCCAGCTCGTCGGCCGCTGGGGCGCGGAGTGCAAGGTGGTCATCAGTGGCGTCGGCGTCAACGGCCGCGTGGTCGGCTGGGGCCTCGACGGCGAGGCGATCAGCGGCCGGTTCCGCGAGGAGCGCGTCGCGTCCGGCGCCGCCGGTATCCTGACCTTCAAGTGGCCGGTGGCCCTCATCCCCATGCCCTCGGACTTCGTCCGTTCGTCCGCGAGCGTGGCCGGCGGCGATCTCGTCTACACCTTCTACCCGGCGACCGCCCGCCTTCGTCTCACCGGGCCGGCGCCGCGTTGGACCAGCAGCGGTCATCCCGTCTCCCAGAGCTTCGACCTCGAGCGGTGCGCCGATCCGGGTCCGGCGCCGCGCGAATGGGCGCCCATCGGCGCCCTCCCGCCACCGCCCCACGCCTGAAGGAGGCCCTATGCGCCCGATGCTCGCCGTCGTCGGCCTGGCCGCCGTTCTGCTGGCCCCCGCGCCCGGTCTCGCGCACAAGGACACCGACCCACCCCATCAGCGCTACGCCATGGGCGATCTCAAGCTCGAGAGCGGCGAGGTGATCAAGGACTTCGCGGTCTCCTACGTCACCCAGGGCGCGCTCAATCCCGCCAAGTCGAACGCGATCCTCGTGCTCACCGCGATCGGCGGGAATCATCATCGGCTCGACTTCCTCATCGGCCCCGGGAAGGCCCTGGACACCGACAAGTTCTTCGTGGTCGCGGTGGACGCGATCGGCAATGGGCTCACCACCTCACCGTCCAACAGCACCGCGCAGGCCCACATGAAGTTCCCGCGCTTCAACATCCGCGACATGGTGCAGTCGCAGTACCGGCTCCTTACCGAGCACCTCGACGTGAAGCACGTGGTCGCGGTGGTGGGTGCCTCCATGGGCGGCATGCAAACGCTGCAATGGGGTGTGAGCTATCCGGACTTCGCCGATCAGCTCATCGCCATGGTCCCGTTGCTACGAACGCCCGCGTGGACGGTGACGGTGCTCGAGGCGAGCCGCAAGGCGATCATGCTCGATCCGGCGTGGAAGGGCGGCGAGTACACGACCCCGCCCGAGGCGGGCATCCGGCTCTGGCGGGACATCGTGACCATCCTGGCCTCGCGCACGCCCGAGCAGCTCAACGCGCAGTTCCCCAACGGCCCGGACGTGCTGCCCTGGCTCAAGACGCAGGAGGACGCGCTCGTGCCCGACTTCGACGCCAACGACTGGATCTACCAGACCTGGGCCTACGAGCAGCACGACATCAGCGCCGGCCCTGGGGGCAGCGGTGACATGTTCAAGACCCTGCGCGCCATCAAGTCGAGCGTGCTGATCCTGACCGGCGTCAAGGACCTCCTCAACCCGGAGTGGGAGGCGCGGGACGCCTTCCGCTACATCTCCTCGTCACGCGGAGTGCAGATCAACCCGGCGTCCGTGACCGGTCACATGGCCGCCTCGGGCGCGATCCCCGCCGACGTCGACGCGCTCAACCGCGAGATCGCGGCCTTCATCGAGCGAGGTCAGCGGGTGAAGCAGGAGAACGCGACACGCTCCGCCCCGACGTCGTCCCCGGGTCCCGCCTCCTCCACGGACCGGGATATGGGGAAGCAGCTGCCGCCGCCGGCGCCGCCCCGGACCCCGTCCTCCCGCCGATAGCGGCTGACGGCGCCGCGCCCGGTATACTGGAACGGCCATGAAGATCGGCCCGGTGGAGATCGCCTCGCTCGCGCGGATGGCCCCCATGGCGGGGATCACCAACGCGCCGTTCCGGCTCATCGTGAAGGAGTGCGGGAGCGGGCTCACCACCACCGAGGAGATGGATGCGGCGGCGCTCCTGACCAACCATCCGCACGCCAACGACATTGCCGCCTACTTCCCCGAGGAGCGGCCGCTCGCCATGCAGCTCCTCGGCAAGGACCCCGAGCTCCTGAGCCGCGCCGCCGAGAAGCTCCAGGGCCTGGGCGCAGATCTCGTCGATCTGAACATGGGCTGTCCCATGCCCCGCATCACCGGCAAGGGCAAGGGGGCCGCCCTGATGCGCGACCTCGCGGCGACCAGCCGTATCCTGCGCGCGATGCGCAAGGCGCTGTCGGTGCCCCTCACTGTGAAGATCCGGGGTGGCTGGGACGACGAGCACCTGAACGCGGTGGAGGTCGCGCAGATGGCCGAGTCGGAGGGCGTGGACGCGATCACCGTGCACCCCCGCACGCGCGCGCAGCGCCACACCGGGCGGGCGCCGTGGGAGATCATCGCCGACGTGGTCGCGGCGGTGTCCATCCCCGTCACCGGCAACGGGGACGTGCGCTCGATGGCCGACGCGCACCGCATGGCGGGGGAGACCGGCTGCGCCTCGGTGATGATCGGACGCGGGGCGTTGGGACGCCCGTGGATCTTCAGCGAGAGCTTCGACGCGCTGTCAGCCGAGGGAAAGCGCGACTACAAGATCGACGTGATCGCGCGGCACTGCGCGCTGATCCGCGGCCACTTCCGCGAGAAGTACGCGCTCGTCCAGATGCAGAAGCATCTGGCCTGGTACACGGAAGGGCTGGGGCACGCCACCGATTGCCGCCGGCGCCTCTTCGAGTGCCGCACCCACGAGGACGTGTGGGCGACGTTCAAGGCCTACTGGGACCGCCACTGGGAGGAGGCTGCTGAAAAAGGGCCATCTGCGTCGTTGGCGCCCTTGGTCGCGCGCTCAACGTAGAGAGACTACGCCTCGCGCGCGGCCTGCGGGCGCCGCCTCGCATCTGACCCTTTTTCAGCAGCCTCCTGGGCCTAGGCCAGCGCCTCGTCGAGGCGCCGTCCCTCCACCGTTCCCATCTCGAGCCCCAGCAGCGACGCGAGCGTCGGCGCCACGTCCCGGCTCGTGATGGGCCCGAGCCCTCCCGCGCGCCGCACGCCCGCCCCCGCCGCGAGGAAGAAGGCCGCGTTGTCGGGGTGCTCGGGCCGCTGGCCGTGGGTGCCGCGATAGCGCGGCGGCGCGTGGAGATCGTCCCCGCGCGCCTCATCGCCGAAGCAGTAGCCCGGCGCCGCGTCGAGCACCAGGTCGCCGGCCAGCGCGTTCTCGTGGGGCGCGGCCAGCCCGAGGCTCTCGTACTCCTCCGCGGGCCACGCGCCCGCCACCCCCTCGAGGCCGGCCAGCTCACGCGCGAGGTCGCGGGCCAGCCGAGCACGGTCGCCACCGCCCGCAAGGTAGACGTAGCCGGCGCCGTGATTCATCACGAGCCGCGCGTCTCCCCTGGCGACGTGGCCCTCGCCGTCAACTGCGAGCAGGCCGCGCCGGCGCAGGTGCACGTTCACCCGGATCTCGCGCTCGGCGGGCAAGAAGCCGTGGTCCGACACCACGAACACGACGGTGTCGCGATCGAGCGCGCCGGCGGGGAGCGCGGCGAGCACCTGGCCGATCAGGCCGTCGATGTACTCGATGGCCCAGCGCGCCTCGGGCGAGCGGGGGCCAAAGAGGTGCTGATGGCTGTCCGCGCAGAGGAAGTGCAGCAAGAGCAGATCGGGCCCGCGAGTCCGCAGGAGGTGGGCAGCCACGTCCGCCACCATCGCGTCCTTGAGGAAGCGCTTGGCCAGGAGCGCCCACTCGCCCTGACGGTCCATGGGATAACCGAGGGCGACCAGCTCCTGCCAGACGGCGCGCGCGGTGTGGGTCTCGAATACGCGCTGATCCTTGAAGAAGGGAAGGTTCCAGTCGAGCGTGGCCGCGTGGCGCGTGCACGGCCAGTCCACCGCGGCGGTGCTCCGTCCCGCGGCGTGCGCACGGTCGTAGATGGTGGGCGACCGGAGGATGGCGCCCGCGTCGTAGAGGGGGTCGCCGGTGAGGTCCTGGCTGAGCCCGGTGGCGCGGTCGAGGATGTGATTGCCCACGACCCCGTGGGTGCGCGGCCGCACGCCCGTGACCAGGCTCACGTGGGTGGGCCACGTCGTGCTGGGGAAGACCGCGGTCATCCGCGAGGACACCGCGCCGCGCTCGGCGAGCCGCCGCAGCGTGGGGATGCGCAACGCGGGGTCGTCCCAGTAGAACCCCGCGAAGCCGTCGATACTCACGAGGAGGGCCCGGCGCATGCCAGGCTCGCCGCTACTGGCTCTTGCCGCGCCCGGCGATCTCCCAGACCGCCTCGACCTTGTCTCCGCGCATGGCGTAGATCTGGTCGTAGAGGTTGAAGGTCGGATCGCAGTGCGGCGGGAGGAACTCGATGCGGTCGCCCAGGCGGGGGGCGCGGTCCGGATCCACGATGGTGAGCCGGCCGTGCTCGTCGCCCGCCCACGAGAACTCGAGCCCGGGCCACTCCACCGTCTCCGGCGGGAACGGCCGGTCCGTCGAGAACGCTTTGAAGCCGCCGTCGACGATGGCCAGCTCCACGCTCGGGCGGCTCACCACCGTGGTCAGCACGGTGAGCGCGGTCTCGAACTGATCGTTGATCTTGCCGCCCTTGGCGCCGATCCGTCGGTAGTCGATGTCCATCACGCAGTAGGACCCGGACTGCAGCTCGGTGAGCCCCGGCAGCTCAGGGTCGATGTCGAACGTGCCGGTGGACCCGCCGGTGACGATCTCCGTGGGCAGCCCGTGTTTCTCGAAGAGATCGCGCGTCTTCATGAGCCGCTTCATCCACTTGTGGGAGGCCTTGCGCCGCGCCGCCCAGCCCACGACGTGCGCGCAGTGCCCCGCGTAGCCCTGGAGGCCGCGGAGGTTCAGCGCGCGCTCGTTGGCCGCGAGCTTGCCGAGGTGGAGCGCGGGCTCGCCCGGCTCGGCGCCGGTACGGCGGCCGCCGACCTCCACGTCGACGAGGACGTTCAGAACCTTGCCGGCCCGGCCCATCGCCGCCGCCAGCTCGCGAATGTTGTCGGCGTTGTCCACCACCGCGAGGGTCTCGGGATTGCGGTCGAGCACCTTGAGCAGCCGCCCGATCTTCTCCGCTCCCACGACCTCGGTGGTGATGAGGAGATTCCGGATACCCGCCGCCGCCATCACTTCCGCTTCGGCGACCTTCGCCACGCACACCCCCACCGCCCCCGCCGCGATCTGGCGGCGCGCGATCTCCGGGCACTTGTGCGTCTTCGCGTGAGGCCGCAGCTTCTTGCCCACCGCCTTCACGTGCGCGGCCATCTTCTGGACGTTGCGCTCGAAGCGGTCGAGATCGAGGAGGAGAGCGGGCGTCGGCAGCTCGGCTTTCGTCATGGCGTCGGAAGCATAGCACGGCGGCGCCGCGCCGGATCAGCCACCGCCGTCGACGCTCACGCGATCGGATAGCTCGTTGCGATCGTCACGCCGGCGCGGGAAATGCGTCGACAGCGCGTCGCCGAGCTCGGAGACGGCGCCGACCAGACCCTCGCGCGGACGGCCCTCGCGCAGGTGGCCGATGACACGCGCGACGACCCCATCCCAGTAGCCCTGTCCCACCCGCTGATGGATGCCCGTGTCGCCGAGCACCGCCACTTTGTGGTCGACCACGGCGAGGTAGAGGAGCACCCCGGCGTGCTCCGCCGTCTCGTGCATGTGGAGGCGCTCGAAGACCTCGATCGCCCGCGCCATCGCGTCCCCGGCGCAGCGGTGATCGAGATGGACGCGGATCTCGGCCGCGGTCCCGCGCTCCGCACGAGAGACCGCGTCCGCCACCGCGTCGAGATCGGCATTCGACGCGAATTCTTTGAGCCATCGTGGATGTCGAGCCATGCCGTGCCTCCTACCAGCTTCCGCTCGAGCCGCCGCCGCCGAAGGACCCGCCCCCGCCGCTGAAGCCGCCGCCGGATGATCCACCGCCGGAGAATCCGCCGCCCCCGAATCCGCCGCCCCCATAATACGGGCCGCCCCATCCACGAGAGCCGCCGGTCCAGCCCTGACGGCGGGCGTACGCGGCGTTCCGCTGGGCGGCCATGAATATCCCCACGATCACGAGCACAACGAAGAGGAGCGGGACGAAGGCGGGGAGACGATCGTTGCTGCGCCGCGGCTCGCGGCGCGCCTCCGCGCGGAACTCGCCCCGGATCGCCGCGTCGATGGCGTCGAGCCCGGCCTCGATCCCCACCGCCATCTGCCGCTCGCGGAAGCGGGGCACGATCACAGTGTTGATGATCGTCGAGGTCACCGCGTCGGTGAGCGTGGGCTCCAGCCCATAGCCCACCTCGAGGCGTAGCTTCCGGTCGTCGAGGAAGACGAGGAGAATGACGCCGTTGTCCAGGCCCTTCTGCCCGATCTTCCACCGCTCCGCGAGCCGGATCGAGAAATCCTCCAGGCTCTCGCCCTCAAGCGAGCGGAAGATCGCCACCACGACCTGGTTCTGGCTCGTCCGCTCGCGCTCGGCAAGCTTGGCCTCGAGACGATCGCGCTCCGCGAGACTCAACGCACCCGCGTAGTCGTTGATGCGCCGGGTCGGCGCGGGGGGAACGGTCAGCGCGAGAGCGACCACCGCGGGCAGCGCGGTGACGAGGAGGGCGATCGCGAGCGCCAGGCGGATCGGGCGCACGGGAGCCTACTCGCCGAGCGCCTAGAACTTGACCTTGGGCGCGGCCTCGCTGCCCGGGGCGGCCTCGAAGTACGCCTTCTCCTTGAAGCCTCGGAAGGCGGCCACCATGCTGGCGGGGAAGACGCGGATCTGGGTGTTGTAGCCCTGCACCACCTCGTTGTAGCGGCGACGCTCGACCGCGATCCGGTTCTCGGTGCCCTCGAGCTGGCTCTGCAGCGCGAGGAAGTTCTGATTCGACTTGAGGTCAGGGTAGCGCTCGACGGTCACGAGCAACCGCGACAGCGCGCCGCCCAGCTGGTTCTGCACCTCCTGGAACTTCCGGAGCGCGTTGGGGTCGTTCAGCATCTCCGGCGTGAGGGTCATCTGGGACGCGCTCGCGCGCGCCTTCGTGACTTCCTCGAGCACCGTGCGCTCCTGGGCGGCGAAGCCCTTCACCGTCTCGACAAGGTTTGGGATCAGGTCGGCGCGCCGCTGATACACCGTCTGCACCTGGGCCCAGGCGGCGTTGACCCCCTGCTCGGAGGCCACGAGCCGGTTGTTCACCCCGACACCCCACATGAAGAGGCCGCCCACGACCACCAGCAGCACCACGAGGACGACGATGATGGCTTTCATGGGCGGTAGTATAGCGTGGTCTCGCGCCGTGTTGACCGCCCCTGGGCCCCATGCTAGAAACGGGCGTACCCGCCAGCCCCAGGAGGCGCCCGCCATGGATCTCAACTACTCCCCGGAAGACGTCGCGTATCGCAAGCAGGTGCGGACGTGGCTCGAGCGGAATCTGCCATTCTCCCCACCTCGCACGTTGGAAGAACGCAAGGTCTGGCACCGCAAGCTCTACGAGGGCGGCTTCCTCGGGATGGGCTGGCCCAAGGAGTACGGCGGCCAGGGCGCCCGCCCCATGGAGCAGGCCATCGTCGCCGACGAGATGGCGCACGCCGCCGCGCCGGCGCCCACCAACGGACTCGGCCTCGGCATCGTCGGGCCGACCATCGTGGTGCACGGCAACGAGTGGCAGAAGAAGCGGTATCTCCGGAAGATCCTCACCGCCGAGGAGATGTGGTGCCAGCTCTACTCGGAGCCCAATTCCGGCTCCGACCTCGCCTCGCTCAAGACCAGCGCCGAGGACAAGGGTGACCACTTCATGGTGAACGGCCAGAAGATCTGGACCAGCGGCGGGAAGGTGGCGGACTGGGGTCTGCTCCTCGCCCGCACGGATCCCAAGGTCCCGAAACACAAGGGCATCACGTGCTTCCTCATGAGCATGCGCCAGCCCGGCGTCGAGGTGCGGCCACTCAAGCAGATCACGGGCTCGGCGGAGTTCTGTGAAGTGTTCATGACGAACGCGCGCGTGGAGAAGGAGAACCAGATCGGCAAGCTCGGCGAGGGCTGGGCCATCGCCAACACCACGCTGGGCTACGAGCGCGGCGGGCGCTCGCTGGCGCGCATCTCCGGCTATGCCGCGCAGTACCACCGCCTGGTCGGCGCGGCGAAGAAGCTCATGCGCAACGGCCGCCCGCTCATGGAGAGCCCGACGGTACGGCAGCGCCTCGGCAAGATCTGGGCCGACCTCGAGGTCGAGCGCTACAACGCGCTCCGCGTGCTGACGCAGCTGGAGAAGGGCGAGCATCCCGGCGCGGGCGGATCGCTCACCAAGCTCTCCTATTCCGAGTTCGAGAAGCGCTTCATGGAGGTGGCGCAGGAGATCCTCGGGCCCTACGGCCAGCTCACCGACGGCGCGCCCGCCGAGCTCGCGCTGGAGATCGACACCGCCGTCGGCGAGATGGGCACCTGGGCGTACGGCTTCCTCTGGTCCCGCGCCGGCACCATCTACGCCGGCTCGTCGGAGATCCAGAAGAACGTCATCGGCGAGCGCATCCTGGGCCTGCCCAAGGAGTCGCGCGCGGACCGGGGAGGCGCCCGATGAACTTCTCGTTCAGCGACGACCAGGTCCTGCTGAAGAACTCCGTCCGCGCCCTTCTCGACGAGCACTGCAAGCCCGAGCACGTGCGCGCGATGATGGACGACAAGACGGGCTACGGGGAGCCCCTCTGGGGCGAGATGGCCAAGCTCGGCTGGCTCGGCCTTCCCTTCCCCGAGCAGTACGGCGGCGCCGGGCTGGGCCTCGTCGAGCTCGCGTTGATCCACGAGGAGATGGGCCGCGCTGCCTATCCCGGCCCCTTCCTCGCCAGCGTGGTGCTGGGCGGCTTCCCCATCCTGCTCGGAGGCTCGGCGGCGCAGAAGGAGAAGTGGCTGCCCGCCATCGCCTCCGGCCGCGCCCGCCTGAGCGCGGCCCTCCAGGAGGACCGCCTCGACTGTGACCCCGCCGGCATCACCACCACCGCCGCCCGGGCGGGCGATGGCTGGGCGCTCACCGGCGTGAAGCGTTTCGTGCCCTGGGCGCACGTGGCGGATGCGCTGCTCGTGCCCGCGCGCGGGCCCGAGGGCCTCTCGCTGTTCCTGGTGGACCCCAAGGGGGCCGGCGCCGCCCTCAAGCCCGTCACCGGGATGGATCTCACCACGCGCTGGTCGGAGCTGCGCCTGGACGGCGCGCGCGTCGGGGCGGACGCCCTCGTCGGCGGGGCGGGCGGCGGTGGCGCCATCCTGGAGTCCACGCTGCGCCGGGCCGCCGTGTGCGCCTCGGCGGAGATGCTGGGCGCGGCGCGGCGCTCGCTCGACATGGCGGTGGGGTACGCCAAGGTGCGCGAGCAGTTCGGGCAGCTCATCGGCACCTTCCAGGCCATTCGCCACAAGTGCGCCGAGATGCTGATGGAGGTGGAGAACAGCCACTCTGCCGTGTACTACGCGGCGTGGGCGCTGGAGGCGGGCGCGGAGGACGCCGCCATCGCCGCCTCGATCTGCAAGTCCTACGTCAGCGAGTCGGCGCGTAAGGTGTGCGGCGAGGCTATTCAGGTGCACGGGGGCATCGGCTTCACCTGGGAGTACGACCTCCACCTCTACTTCAAGCGCGCCAAGTCGCTCGAGGTGCAGTTCGGCGACGCCGAATATCACCGCGAGCTCATCGCCAGGCACGTGTCCTCCGCTTCATGACCTCCGGCCCGCTCGCCAACGTCACCGTCGTCGACCTGACGTCGTACATCGCCGGCTCCTATGCGGCGATGATGCTGGCCGATCTCGGCGCCGACGTCATCAAGGTCGAGGGCCTCGAGGGCGATTCCTTCCGCGAGCTGCCCGGCTTCTACGGGTGGAATCGCGGCAAACGGTCGCTCGCCGTCAACCTGAAGGAGCCGGACGGGCGCGCCATCGTGCACCGCCTCGCCCGCCGCGCCGACGTGGCCATGGAGAACATGCGGCCGGGCGTGGTGGACCGCCTGGGCGTGGGCTACGAGGACCTCCGTGCCGTCAATCCGCGCATCATCTATTCGTCGGTCACCGCGTTCGGTCCCGACGGGCCCTACCGGGAGCGCCCCGGCTTCGACCCCCTGCTCCAGGCCATGGGCGGCGTGATGACGACGCAGGGCTTCGGCGGCCCGCCCAAATACATGCGCATCGCGGTCACCGACTACTACACCGCGGCGCTGTCCTGCCAGGCCATCCTCGCCGCCCTGTTCGTGCGCGAGCGCACCGGCCGCGGCCAGCATGTGCGCACCTCGCTCCTGCAGGGCGTGATGGCGCTACAGTCCGGGAGCGTGGTGGACTATCCCGGCCTCGAGCGCACCTACAAGGAAACACCGACCTACCGTATCTATCGGGCGCAGGACGGCGAGTGGCTCTTTCTCGCCGTCGGCAACCAGTCCTTCTGGCGCAAGCTCTGCCAGGCGATCGGCCACCCCGAGATGGCCGACGATCCGCGCTTCGGCTCCTGGCTGGCCCGTCGCGACAACGGCGACCAGCTCATGACGCTGCTGGAGGAAACCTTCGCGTCCAAGCCCCGAGACGTCTGGCTGCGCATCCTCGCCGAGCACGACATCCCCGCCGCGGGCACGCAGACCATGCTCGACTTCATGAAGGACCCGGTGGTGGCGCACCACAAGATGGTGGTGCAGTACGACCACCCCGAGATCGGGCCGCTGTCGCTGATGGGCCAGCCGCTCCGCTTCTCGGAGACCCAGGCCGAGGATGCGGGGCCGCCGCCCACGCTGGGCCAGCATACCGACGCCGTGCTGCGCGAGGCCGGTTACCGCGACGACGAGATCGCCGATCTCCGCCGCCGCCAGGTCGTGGGCGGCAAGCGGCCGGGGCCGTGACCGCTCAGTCGCGCACCTCGTCGGCGCGGACCAGCATCGTCCTCGGCACCGGCAGCAGGAGCACCTGGGCCACACGTCGGTTGATGATGAGCTCGTGCTTCGTCGCCTGAATCACCGGCAGGTCCCCCGGCCGGGCGCCCCGAAGCACCTGCGTGGTGTAGATGCCGAGTTGCCGGTTCGCGTCGGCAATGCTGATGCCATAGGACAGGAGACCGCCCGCGTCCACGAACTCCCGCAGCGGATACACGGTGGGCAGCGCATGCCGGGCGGCGAGGGCGGTGATCTTGCGCCGCTGCTCGGTCAGGAACCGCGCGACATCCACGAGCAGCACCCCCACCCGCTGCTGCGCGAGCCCGTCGAAGG
This sequence comes from Candidatus Methylomirabilota bacterium, assembly GCA_035764725.1. Classification (NCBI taxonomy): domain Bacteria; phylum Methylomirabilota (SeqCode); species Candidatus Methylomirabilota bacterium. The sequence goes on from DASTYT010000013.1 coordinate 51,333, forward strand.
CCGCGTCGATCGCGCTCTCCGTGCTCGCCCCCACGACGACCAGCTTGAGCCCGAGCGCGTCCGCGGCGGTCTGGGCCCCGCGCGTGCGTGGCTCGCTGTCGGGGTCGTCGGGGTTGACGAGGAAGCCGACCAGCGTCGCTTTGGGGAGGAGCTCGTGGACGATCTCGACCCCCTTGGTGGCCAGATCGTCGATGACGAAGCGTATGCCGGTGACGTTGTTGCCCGGGCGGGTCATGTTGGTCATCAGACCGAGCTTGACGGGATCCTCGCTCATCGCGAAGACGATCGGCATGATGGGCGGCACCATCGGCTTGGCCCGGACGGCGGTCTGTGCCCCCCCGGTGGCCACGAGCACGGTCACCGGGCGGCGCGCCAGCTCCTTGGCCAGGTCGGGGATGCGGTCGACCTGGCCGTCGGCGAACCGGGACTCGACGAGGACGTTCATCCCCTCGACGTAGCCGGCTTCCTTCAAGCCCGCGTGGAACGCGGCGACGATGGGCCTCGATTCCTCCGCGGACCAGCCGCTGAGATAGCCGATGACCGGCCGCCGGGTCGCCGAATACGGCTCTCGAGGTCCCGGAAAGCGTCCTTGTGTGCAGCCGGCGTGGGCCCAGACGATGGCTCCCGTCCCCACGAGCCGAACGAATGACCGCCGGTCGAGCCGCATGCCCACGCCCCTTTTCGCCGCGTCGCCGCGACAGTCCCGCGATCTTCCACCAACTATCGAGCCAACGCAATCCGAGAGGGAGCGCGCTGCCATGACCTACGAGGCGATCCGGTATGAGGTGGCCGATCACGTTGCCACCGTCACCCTGAACCGGCCCGACGTGCACAACGCCATGAACAACGCCATGCGCCGCGAGCTGACCGAGGTGTTCACGCGCCTCGCCACCGACGACACCGTGCGGGTGGCCCTGGTCACGGGCGCGGGCGAGCGCGCCTTCTCCGCGGGCGCGGACATCCGCGAGTTCGTGGAGCCGCTGGTGCCCGCGCAGTTCCGTGAGGAGCGCAAGCGCATCGACTTCCGCCAGGCGATGGACCGGTGTCCCCAGCCCATCATCGCCGCCATACGCGGCTACGCGTTCGGGGGCGGGCTCGAGCTCGCGCTGGCCTGCGACATCCGCATCGCCGCCGACGATGCGCAGCTCGGCCTGACCGAGATCAACCTCGCCATCATCCCCGGCGGCGGCGGGACCCAGCGGCTGCCCCGGCTGGTCGGCCGCGGCAAGGCGCTCGAGATGATCCTCACCGGCCAGCGGGTACCCGCGGAGGAGGCGCTCCGCATCGGACTGGTGGAGCGTGTGGTGCCGGCGGCCGAGCTGGCCGGGGCCGCCGCCACCTTCGCGCGCGCCATCGCCGCGAAGGCGCCGATCGCCCTGCGCTACGCCAAGGAGGCGGTGGTGGGTGGGATGGCCCTGCCGCTGGCCGACGGCATTCGCCTCGAGGCGGACCTCTCGACGTTGCTGCGCACCACCGAAGATCGCCTGGAGGGCGCCCGCGCCTTCCTCGAGAAGCGCAAGCCGAACTGGTCGGGCCGCTAGCCGCCCGCGGTCGTAAGATGGCGAGGGGATGCCCTTCGCCTACTTCAAGCGGCTGAATCGCGCGCAGCAGGCAATCTATCTCCGCAGCGACGCCATCACCGCCGTGCCGCTATCGAGCCCGGAGGCCCTGCGCACGCGGGTCGCTGCCCTCGCCGCCGCGCTCGCCGGCGAGGAGCGGGCGGCGACGGAGGCAGCCGCCCAGCAGCTCGTGAGCGCGCTGGCCGGCGCGTTGCGGCTGCCGCCGGTCCGGGTGCAGGTGCTCGCCGTCCGGCCCCACGCGCGCTGGGGTGAGCTCCACGGCCTCTACGAAGCGGAGCCGCGCAGCGGGAAGGCGCCGCTGATCACGCTCTGGATGCGCACGGCCAAGCAGCGCCGGGTGGTCGCGTTCCGCACCTTTCTCCGCACGCTGCTCCACGAGGTGGGGCATCATCTCGACTACGCGGGGCTCGAGCTGAGCGACTCCTTCCACACCGAGGGCTTCTACGCGCGAGAGTCCCACCTCTTTCACCAGCTTGTGACCGACGCCGAGGGCGCCGTAGAGAAGGGCCCTCCTGTGGAGGACTCGCTCGCGCGCCTCGCGCGCACCCCCGACGACCTCGCCGCAGCCATCGCGGGCGCGGACGACGCGGCCCTGTCCCGACGTCCCTCCGCCCATGCCTGGAGCGCGAAGGAGATCGTGTGTCACGTGCGGGACACCGAGGAGCCCTTCCTCGCCTTCTTCCAGGCCATGCTCGACCTGGACGAGCCCCGCTATGACGACGGCAGCGCGCCCGAGCGGTGGGTGGACGATCGGCAGTATCGGCGCAACGACACCGTCGAGGCTCTCGAGACCTTCCGGCGCCGGCGGGCGGAGTCGCTCGCCTTCCTGCGCCATCTCACCCCCGCGCAGTGGGCGCGGCGCGGCATCCATCCCGCCCGGGGAATGCTCACGCTGGCCGAGTTCGCGGGCCTCCTCGCCGCCCACGACGGGGATCACGTCGACCAGCTGCGGCGGGCGCTGAAAGGAAGCACCTGAGGTGCGGTAGAATCCGGCACGGCACGGCCCGCTCCGCAGTGTCGCGATGGGCGGCTAGACCCCGAACCGCGACTCGAAAGGAGACCTTCATGGCCCGACTCCGGACCCGCCGGTGGCTCGCGACCGGTATCGCCCTCGCCGCCGTTCTGCTGAGCCTGGGGCTCTACGCCACCGCCCAGCAGGTCGAGGAATCGAAGCGCGACCGCACGGTGCCGATCGCCGGCGGCAACTACCACGTGCTTCCGGCGACGCTCGAGACCACGCAATGGGGCTGGCTCGATCCCCACGAGTCCCCCAAGCTCGTGGTGAACTCCGGCGACACCGTCGCCGTCGAGACCATGATGCATTCCCACAACAAGATCGTCCCCGGCACCACCATGGACGAGATCGTCGCCCTCCGGCGCGCCAATCCCGGCGGTGGCCCACACTCCCTCACCGGGCCCATCTACGTCAATGGCGCCGAGCCCGGTGACGTGATGGAGATCCGCATCCTGAAGATCGTGCCCAAGGCCTTCGGGACCAACTTCAGCCTGCCCGGCAAGGACTTCCCCACCATCGGCGCGCTGGCCTCCGAGATGCCGAACGGCTATCTCAAGTACTTCTACCTCGACTGGGACAAGCGGCAGGCCGAGTTCAAGCCCGGCCTCACGGTGGATCTGCAACCTTTCCCCGGCACCCTCGCCGTCGGCATCGACCCCAGGGATCCGTCGCCCCGCAAGGGGGGCTCCACCGACCCCATGGCGCCGGTGTCCACGCTGCGGCCCTGGAAGAACGGCTCCAACATGGACATCAACGAGCTGCAGGAAGGCTCCACGATCTTCATTCCCATCTTCCTCAGGGGTGGGCTCGTGTGGACGGGCGACTCGCACTGCCGCCAGGGCAACGGCGAGGTGAATCTGACCGCGCTCGAGTGCTCGTACCGCGAGATCGTCATGCAGCTCATCGTGCGCAAGGACATGAAGCTCGAGTGGCCGCGCATCGAGACGCGCACCCACTGGATCATGACCGGCTTCGACGAGGACCTGAACAAGGCGATGGTCGCCGCCGTGCGCGAGACCGTCGACTTCCTGGCCGCGCAGAAGATGGTGCCGCTGGACCGGTACGAGGCCTACGCGCTGACCTCGATGGTCGGCGACTGCCGGGTCAGCCAGGTCGTGGACGTCCGCAAGGGCGTGCACTGCATGATCCCCAAGAGCGTGTTCGCCAAGAAGTAGCCGGTGGCGTGCCTCGCGGCGCTGCTCGCCGCCCTCCTGCTCGCCGCCGCCCCCGCCTGGGGCGGCGGCGCGCTGTCCGTCGTCACGACCACCACCGATCTGAAGGCGCTGGTGGAGGCGGTGGGAGGTGACCGCGTCCGTGCGGAGAGCCTGACCCCCGCCGTCCACGATCCCCACGCCGTCGAGGTGAAGCCGGGGCAGCTCGCACGGCTCCGCGACGCGGCCCTGCTCGTGCGCATCGGGCTCGACCACGAGCCCTGGCTGGCGCGCGCCGTCCAGACCGCAGGCAATCCCGCGCTGGCCCGCGGCGCGCGCGGCGATCTCGACGTCTCGACCGGCATCGAACTGCTCGACGCGGAGACGGTGCGCGCGCGCCCCGCGCGAGGCGGGCACGTGCACGGCCTCGGCAACACCCACTACTGGCTCGATCCCGAGAACGCGCGCGTCATCACCGCGAGCATTCTCGGCGGGCTCGCGCGGGTGGCGCCGGCGGACCAGGCCGCCTTCACCGCCAATCGCGCGCGCTTCCTGGCCCGTCTCGACGCCGGCCTCGCGCGCTGGACGCGCGCCGCCGCGCCGCTGCGCGGCCTCCGCGTGGTGGTGGCGCATGACTCGTGGCCATACTTCGCGCGCCGATTCGGGCTCATCATCGTGGCCGCCATCGAGCCGAGCCCCGGCGTGCCGCCCTCCCCGCAGTCGCTCGGCGCGCTGACAACCCACATGCGAGAGGGCGCGGTGCGGCTCGTGATCGCCGAGCCCTGGTCGAATCCCTCGGTGGTCAGCCAGGTCGCCGCGCGCGGCGGCGCCCGCGTGGTTACGCTGCCCGCGTCGGTGGGCGCGGATCCCGACGCCACCGACTACCTGACCCTCTTCGACCTCGACATCCGTCGCCTCGTCGAGGCCGCCGCCGCGGCGGCCCCGCGCTAGGTTCCGAGTCCCGCGACATGCTCGACATCCTCGCAGTGCCCTTTCTCGCCTGCCTCGTCCTCACCGGCATCCACGTCTATCTGGGCTTGCATGTCCTCGCCCGCGGCGTGATCTTCGTGGACCTGGCCCTCGCTCAGGTCGCCGCGCTCGGCATCACGGCGGCGTTCCTGGCCGGCCATGCGATCCAGAGCCCGGCCGCCTACTGGTATGCGCTGGCCTTCGCGGTGGCGGGCGCTGGCTTCCTCGCCGCCTCCCGCACCCGCCGGGTCGCCCTCCCGCAGGAGGCCATCATCGGGATCGTGTACGTGGTGTCAGCGGCCGCCGCGATCCTCGCGCTCGACCGCGCGCCCCAGGGCGCCGAGCAGATCAAGCAGCTCCTGGTGGGAAGCATCCTCACCGTCACCCTCGCCGAGGTGGGCGCCGTCGCCGCGCTGTACGCGGCGGTGGGCGCGCTCCACTGGCTCGTGCGCCGCCCGCTGCTCGAGATCTCGCTGGACGGGAACGGCGCGCGGGAGCGGGGCCGCCGTGTCGTCGTGTGGGATGCCGTCTTCTACGTGACGTTCGCCCTCGTGGTCACGAGCTCGGTGCGCCTGGCCGGCGTGCTCCTCGTCTTCGCCTATCTCGTGATCCCCGCCGCGCTGGCCGTGCTCGTGGTCACGTCAGTGCCGGCGCGGCTGGCGGTGGGCTGGACCGTCGGCATCCTCGCCTCGGCGGGGGGGCTCGTCGCCGCGTACCGATGGGATCTCCCGACCGGGGCCAGCGTCGTCACCTGTCTGGGCGCCGTGCTGGCGGCCGCCGCGCTCGCCCGAGGGGCCGGCACCCTCGCGGGGGCGGCCCGCCGCGGAGGGTGGCGCGCGCTCCGCGGCGCCGCCGGCATCGTCTGCGGCGCGGTGGCGCTGAGTGGCCTGCTGCTCCTCCTCTTCCCAGCGATGGATCACCCGTGGCTCGATCTGCTTGAGGCCGGCGTCCCCGCCGTGCGGCACCTCTTCCTCACGCCGGCCGAGCGCGAGGCGGACACCGAGAGCCGCCGCGCCCTCGCTGGCGCCGAGGCCGAGCTGACCCGCCTGCGCGCGCTGCAGGACGACGCGCGATGGGGCCGCCGCGAGCTTACGCCGGAGAAGCAGGAGCGCCTCCGGCAATTCCTGGCGGGGCGCGGGGAGATCGCGGCGGGCGATCGGCTGGTGCTGGCCACCCACCGCGCGCGGGCGCGGACCCGTCAACGCTGGGTCCTGGGCGCGCCCCTCTTCCTGGCCGGCGCCGCGGGCGCCTTCACGCTCTTCCGCGGCCGCGCCACCGGCTCGTAGAGCCGGCCCGTCTGCACCGTCTGGTGGTAGCCGAACAGCATCCACTCGACGGCACGCGCGGTCAGGCCAAGGGCTCGCGCCTCCGCGCGGATCAACGTCAAGAACTCCAGCCAGTGGGACACCCCGAAGCCGCGGCCGTCCGGCCGCGCGCGCACGGCGCCGATCGCGTGGAGGAGCCGCCAGACGCGGATGTCGAGCACGCCGTAGCGCCGGGGCTCGAGGAGCGTGAGGATGGCGGATGCGGTGGGCACGCTCACCCCCTTGAGCGCGGTGAGCAGCGTCATACGCCGCGCCTCGTCGCGCGTGGCGAGCACGGCCCGCGACACGCGCCGGACGGTGGCCGCGGAGTGACGCCGGTAGTGGAGCATCGCGCGCGGGCTCTTCCAGCGGCACATGTCGAGAAAGTCGCGCCGTCCAAACTCGCCCGCCCGACGCACCCCGCGCAGCCGGGCGACGAGACGTGCGGTGCCAGGGTCCTCGGGGCGAACGGGCAGCGCGCGCAGCAGCGCGCTCAGGTCGCGATACGGAACCCGGCCGGTGCCCACCGCGTCAGCAGGTCGCGCCCGCCTCGAGAGTGGAGAGGTAGTGCGGGGCGTCGGGGAAGCCGATGGGACGGACGGCCGGCAGCGTGACGCCGGCGTCGCGATGCGCCGCCACGAAGGCAGCGAGCGCGCGATAGTCCCCGATGGCGCCGAGGGCGCCGAGCAGGCGCTCCGGCACCGCCTCGGGCCCCGGCGCTTTGTCGTACGCCGCGATCTCCCCGCGGAAGCCACTCTTCTCGAGCATCGCGCGGTAGAACGGCAGCGCGAGATACCGCGTCAGCTCGGTCCGGAAGGTGCCCAGCGCGGCGCCGCGGTCCACCGTGATCGCGGCGGGCACGGCGGCGACGACCTCGAAGCCGGCCAGCGGCTTGCCCGCGCGCTCGCGGCCGCGGCGGATGGCGGGCAGGGCCTCGCGGCGGATGTAGTCCGGCGCGGCCAGCCACAGCACGGCGCCGTCGGCGACCTCGCCGGCGAGCTCCAGCATCTTGGTGCCGAGGCCGCCGAGCAGGATCGACGGAGGCTCCGGCAGGCGGGGCAGCCCGCTCTGCCACGTCACCTGATACCGGGCGCCCTTGTGCTGGACCTTACCCGTCAGTGCCCCACGCAGGACCGCCACGTACTCGCGCATCACGTCCAGCGGGCGGCCCATGTCGAGGCCGAGCGCCTGCGCCATCATGGGCGCGTGGCTGACGCCGATGCCGAGCCGCACCCGGCCGCCGCTGACATCGGCGAGGGTGAGCGCCTCCTGCGCGAGGAGCACGGGATGACGCGGGTAGATCGGGATCACGCCGCTGCCGAGCCCGATGCGCGGCGCGGCGGCGCCGTAGGCGCCCAGCACGAGCAGCGCGTCGCGCCCCAGCCCGTGCGTAGTCCACACGCTGTCGTAGCCGAGCGTGTCAGCCCGGGCGGCGAGGGCGACGGCGTCCGCGAGGGCGGCGCCCGCGTTGATGAAGCAGGCGATGCGCGGCACTAGCGAGGCCTCACGCGCGCGGCCGGACGCCGACGGCGGCGAGCAGCGCGGCCAGGTCGTCGCCCTTGTCGACGCGATACAGCACGCCGGTCATGCCGATCTTCTTCGCCGCCTCGACGTTCTGGTCCCAGTCGTCCACGAACACGCACTCCTCGGGCGTCACCGCGAGACGCGAGGCGGCGAGCTGGAAGATCTCCGCCTCCGGCTTGGCCATGCCGACCTCGGCCGAGCACACGATGTCGTCGAAGAGGTGGTGGATGCGCATCTCGCGCTCGAGTCGACCGCGAAGCGCGCCGTCCGCGTTGCTCAGGACCGACACCTTGTAGGGCGGCCGCAGCCGCTCGACCAGGTCGAGATTGCCGCCGATGGGCCGCTGCGAGAGGCGCCATGTCTCGTGCAGGGGCGGAAGGGGCTTGCCCGCGCGGGCCTCCAGCTGGGCGTGGGCCCGCGCTTTCCACGCTTCGGGATCGCCGATCCCCCGCTCGATGTCGCGCCACGTCTCCGTGCGGTAGAGGGTCTCGAAGACGGACGAGCGCGGGAGCCCGTGCTCCTCGGAGAGCGTGCGCGCCACCTCCCAGCGCATGTCCCAGAGGACACCGCCGAAGTCGAAGACGATCGCGCGGAGACTAATAGCGGTTGGCGGAGCCGGCAGGCGGCTTTTCCGCCTGCTTCTTCACGATGTCGCCGGACAGGGGCACCCAGCCCCGCTCCTGGAGGCACGCCTCGTTGAGCACGCGGTCCTTGGTGCAGGCCTTGGTGTCACGATCGAAGTCGGCGGCGGTGTAGTTGCCGCCCGGCTTGTACCACTGCTTCTCGGGATCGAGCGAGCATGCCCCGAGGGGGACCGCAAGCGCCACGAGCGCGGTCAGCGCGATGAGTCGAATCATGGCGGCATGATACCATGCAGGGCGGTGCTCGAAACCACGATCGCGGGAAGCCTGCCCAAGCCGACGTGGCTGGCGCCGCCGCGCACCCTCTGGGCTCCGTGGCGGGTCGAGGGGCCCGCCCTCGACGAAGCCAAGCGCGACGCGGTGATCCTCGCCCTCCGCGAGCAGGAGCGCGCGGGCATCGACATCGTCACCGACGGCGAGCAGAGCCGGCGCCACTTCGTCTGGGGCTTCGTGGAGTCGCTGGACGGCGTCGACTTCACCCGGATGGTCACGATCGGGATCCGTGCCGACCGCTACAAGGCCGACGTCCCCACCGTGACGGCGCCGGTGCGCCGCCGCGGCCCCATCCACTCCGCGGAGATGCGCTTCGCGCGGGCCCACACGGACCGGCGGCTCAAGTTCACCATGCCGGGCCCCATGACCATCGTGGACACCATCCACGACGGCTACTACGGGAGCCGCGCCAAGCTCGGCATGGCCCTGGCCCGCCTCATCAACGAAGAGGCCCGCGAGCTGGAGGCGCTCGGCGTCGACATGATCCAGCTCGACGAGCCCGCCTTCAACGTCTACATGGACGAGGTCCGCGACTGGGGGCTCGCCGCCCTCGACGCTGCCGTCGAGGGGTTGCGGTGCCGCACCGCCGTGCACATCTGCTACGGCTACGGCATCAAGGCCAACAACGACTGGAAGAAGACGCTGGGCGGCGAGTGGCGCCAGTACGAGCGGACCTTCCCGCTCATCGCGCGCTCCCGCATCGGCGGCGTGTCGCTCGAGTGCGCGGCGTCGCGGGTGCCCATCTCGCTGATCGGCTTGCTCGAAGGGAAGGACATCCTGCTGGGCGCGGTGGACGTGGCCACCGACGCGGTGGAGACCCCCGAGGACGTGGCGCGCGTGATCCGCGAGGGGCTGAAGCATGCGCCGGCCGCGCGCGTCTTCCCCTGCACCAACTGCGGCATGGTCCCGCTCGCGCGCGAGGTGGCCGAGGGCAAGCTGCGCGCGCTGGCCGCGGGAGCGGCCCTCGTGCGTAAAGAACTGGGCGGCTAGGCGCGCTGCCGCGCCCGGGCGGGCCGCGGGCCGCTCGCCTAGGCGATCTTCACGATTCCCGGCTCAAGCTCTTCGAAGCGCTTCGCGACTTCGGGATCGTGGCCGGTGACGACGCGATCCGGGCTGCCCGCTATTTCGTCGATACGGTCGAAGCCCTTCAGCATCTGGGGCAGGCTCGTGATGATCTGTACCGGATCACGCCGCTCGATGTTGCGGTAGAAGTGCGAGGCGTCCGAGGTCAGCACCACGGTGCCCTTCGCGGTCTCCACCGAGACCACCTGCAGCCCCGCGGTATGGCCACCCACCCAGTGCGCGGTGATACCCGGCAGCACCGGGATCTCGCCCTCCACCAGCCGCACCCGCCCCGCGTAGTTCAGCTTGACGAGGTCGGCGAGCGGCTCCGCCTCGGCGAACATGCGGTAGTGTGCGTACTGGCCGGCGAAGCCCGTCCAGAACTGCATCTCCTCCTTCTGGATCCAGAAGCGCGCGCCCGTGAAGAACGGATAGCCGTCCCAGTGATCCCAATGCAGATGCGAGATCAGCGCCACGGGCACGTCGGCGGCCTTCACGCCCACGCGACTCAGCATCTCCGCCGGGCTCACCCACTTGCGCGCCTCGCGCCGCTGCGCGTCGGCGGCGGAGAAGCCCGTGTCGAGCACCACGGGATACGGCCCGCCCAGGATCACCCACAGGTAGAAGTGCAGCGTGAGCGTGGCGGTGGACGGCTCGCGGAAGAAGAACGTGCACTGCTGGGTGTCCCGCTCCGCGTATTTGAGGGCGTAGACCTGATATGGCATGTCGTTCCCCTCTGTCGTGCCCGAGGTCCTCAGTAGCCCAGGGCGACGCCGTCGCTGCGCGGGTCGCAGCCGCCGTGGCGCGCACCCGTGGCGGGGTCGATCGTGATGCCGTGCGCGTGCCCGGCCCGCTCGTTCCACGGGCCCCACTGGTTGACGGTGTGGCCCCGCCGCGCCAGCTCCGCGCCCGTCGCCGGCGGGAAGCGGCCCTCCAGGTTCAGCAGGTCGCGGGGCTCCAGCAGGCCGAAGCGGCCGGAGAGCCAGCGCGGCGCCTCCATCGCCTGCTGCACGTCCAGGCCGAAGTCGATCATGGCCGTGTAGGCCTGGAGATGGATCTGCGGCTGCCCGTCCGCCCCCATGCACCCCATCACCTGCCAGGGGCGATCACCCCGGAACGCGAGCGAGGCGATGAGCGTGTGCAGCGGCCGCTTGCCCGGCTCGAGACGGTTGGGGTGCGTGGGATCCAGGCTGAAGTAGGCGCCGCGATTCTGCATGACCACGCCGGTGCGCCCCGCCACCACGCCCGCGCCGAAGAGGCCGTAGACGCTGTGGATCAGCGAGGCGGCGCTGCCCTCGGCGTCCACCGCGGCGACGTAGACAGTGTCGCCGGCGAGCGTGCCGAAGCTCGGCACCTCGTCCCAGGGCAGGGCGCGCCGCATGTCGACGAGGCGGCGGCGCTCCGCCGCGTAGTCCGGCGATAGCAGCCGCTCCACCGGGACCTTCGCAAAATCGGGATCGGCCAGCACGCGGTCGCGGTCGTGGAAGGCGATCTGCTTGGCCTGGACGAGCAGGTGGACGTGATCGGGCCCGAGATAGTCCATGGCGCCGAGGTCGTACGGCTCGATGAGGCGGAGCATCTGGAGCACCGAGACCCCCTGCGTCGGCGGGGGGGTCTCGTAGAGCGTGATGCCCCGGTAGGTCGAGGACAGCGGCTCGCCCCAGCGCGCGCGCTGGGCCCGGAGATCGCCCTCCTCGATGAGCCCGCCGCGGGCCCGCGACCAGCGCGCGATCTCGCGGGCCACCTCGCCCTCGTAGAAGCCGCCGCGGCCCGCGCCGGCGATGGCCTCGAGGGTACGCGCGAGGTCGGGATTGCGCAGGCGCTGCCCCTCGCCGAGCGGCCGGCCTCCCGGCAAGAAAACCGCCGCCGCCTCCGGGCTCTCCGCGAGCATCGTCGCCACGGAGGCGATCCAGTAGGCGAGCCGCGCGCCCACCGGGAAGCCGTCGCGCGCGCATTCGATGGCGGGCGCGAGCACGCGCGGCAGCGGCAGCCGCCCGTACGCGGCATGGGCCTCGAGCCAGCTGTCGATCGCGCCGGGCACGGTGACGGTCGCGGGCAGCACGCCCCGATACGGCACCTCCCCGAGCCCCCGGGCCTCGAACGCGGCGATGGTCGCCGCGGCGGGCGCGCGGCCGCCGCCGTCGAGGAAGCGCACGCCGCCCGTGCGCGCCGGATGCACCAGCCAGAAGGAGTCGCCGCCGATACTGGTCATGTGCGGGTACACGACGCTCAGCACGGCAGCGGCGGCGATGGCCGCGTCCACCGCCGAGCCACCGCCACGGAGCATCTCCACGCCCGCCGTGGAGGCGAGCACGTGCGAGCAGGTCACCATGCCGCGCGGGGCCACCGTGGCCGGCCGCGGGGCCGCCACGTCCTGCACGTCGCCGGGAGCTATAGGGCGCGCTCCATCCAGATGTTGGCGCGCGCGTTGCCGTTGTAGTCCGCGATCTCCTGAAAGCCGTAGGCGCGGTAGAGATGGACCGCCGCGGCCAGGCGATCCTCGCTGTCGAGACGCAGTCGCGCGCAGCCCAGCGCACGCGCCTCGGTCAGGCAGGCGTCCATCAGCGGTCGGCCGAGGCCCTTGCCCTGATGCACCGGGCGAATCCACATGCGCTTGACCTCGCCCACGCCGGGCTCGAGCACCCGCACCGCGGCGGTCCCCACCACGAGCCCCACCGGATCCTCCACCACGAGGAGAGAGCCACGCCGCCCGTCGTAGGCCGCCTGCCAGTTGGCGATGTCCTTGTCGAGCCCCTCGCCATCCAGCTCCTCGCCCAGCCAGGCGAGATAGGCGTGGAGCTCGCGCGCCACCGCCTCGTGATCCTGTGCGGTGGCGCGGCGGATGCGGTAGCCGGACGCCTCAGCGGCGCGCGCGGTCATGGCCGGCGAGCCCGCGCTCCCAGAGGTATTCGGTCTCGCCGAGCCGCTGGCCCACCCACCGCGAGAGCACGAAGAGGAGGTCGCTGAGACGGTTCACGTACTTGAGCGGCCATGGCGAGAGGCTCTCGACGCGCGCGAGCGCGAGGACGCGCCGCTCGGCGCGGCGGCACACGGTGCGCGCCTGATGGAGGAAGCCGCCCACGCGGCCGCCGCCGGGGAGGACGAAGGACTTGAGCGGCTTGAGATCCTTCTGGCACCGGTCCATGAGCTGCTCGAGCGCCTTCACCTCGGTCTCGCCGACCCGGTGCATGCCCTCGTAGACCGCGTCCTCGGGCGTGGCCAGCTCGCTGCCGAGGTCGAACAGCTCGTTCTGGAGGCGGCGGAGCACTTCGTCGAGCCAGCGGTAGTCCTTGCCCTTCTTCAGCTGTTCCGCGTTGAAGACCCGCGCCAGGCCGATAACCGCGTTGAGCTCGTCGATGGTGCCATAGGCCTCGATCCGCGGCGCATCCTTGGCAACGCGCCGGCCGCCGACCAGTGCCGTCTCGCCGCCGTCGCCGGCGCGTGTGTACACGCGGGTGATCCGGATCGCCATGGCCTGTCCTCCCCGGGGCTCAGGCTAGCACAGTGCTAGACTGGCCACATGGGCGAGTGGACCGACAATCTCGTGACCGCGCGCGACGACGTCGCGGCCATCGTGCGCGAGTGCCGCCGCATCGCCGTGCTCGGCATGAAGACGGAAGCGCAGCGCGGTGAGCCCGCCTTCTACGTGCCCGAGTACATGGCGCGCGCAGGCTACGACATCGTGCCCGTGCCCGTGTACTACCCCGACGTGAAGCAGATCCTGGGCCGTCCGGTGTACCGCACGGTGGCTGCGGTGCCGCCGCCGGTGGACATGGTGAACGTGTTCCGCCGCTCGAAGGACATCCCGCCCCACGTCGACGACATCATCGCCGCGCGCCCGCGCGTGGCCTGGTTCCAGCTCGGCATCGTCAACGATGTCGCGGCGGAGCGGCTGGCGCGGGCAGGCATCCGCGTGGTGCAGGACCACTGCCTGCTGGTCGAGCACCGGCGTCTCGGCTAGCCGCGCACAATCCCCTCACCAGATGCCCGGGAGCAGGCGGTAGCGCACCCGGCGCTGATACTCCGTATAGCCCGGCAGATCGCGAGCCAGGAGCCGCTCCTCGTCGAGCAGCCGCCAGATCAGCGCGGGCACGATGAGGACGAGCGCGACCAGCCCCCAGAGGGAGCCGAGCGCCAGCGGCGTGCCGATGAGATAGAGCGACGCGCTCGCGTACATCGGGTGGCGCACCACCGCGTAGGGCCCGGTGGAGATGACGCGCTGATCCGCCGTGACCCGGATGGTGGCCGCACCGTAGGTGTTCTCGCGATAGACGAGGAAGATGAGGGAGAAGCCAACCACCGTCAGGGCATTACCCGCCAGCGCGACCCAGGACGGAAGGTGCGACCAGCCGAATCGCCGATCGAGCGCGGGCACCACCACCAGCGCGGTGAAGCCGAGCGACACGAGCCACATGATGATCCGCTGGGACGGCTCCGGCTCGGCGGTCGGCCCGCCGCGCATCCGGCGCTCGAGCAGCGCGGGATCCCGTCGCATCAGATACACCGTGACGAAAGCGGAGATGCCGAAGAAGACCGCGAGGTAGACCCAGGCCTGCCCGTAGTGGACGGTGCCGGCGCCCACGAAGAGCACCAGGCCCATCACGATCGCGAGAGTCGCCAGCGCGAGCCACGCGCGGGCGTTGAGGGTCATGGCCGTGGACTCACGCTCGGCACCCGAGCCCGAGAATCAGCTCCCCCTCCTCCGTCGCCACCGCCACGCGCCCGAGCCCCGGAGCGCCGGCCCCGAGGCGAAGGGGGGCTTCGGCGCCGGCGCACAATCGATCGAGCCGTTCCGGATCGGGCGTCGTCACCTCCAGCCACGCCACCCCATGAGCGCCGTTCGCGTGCCGCACCGGAATCGCGCCGGGGAAATCCGCGGGGTCGTCCCACTGCATGAAGAACGGCGGCCACGATTCGGCCGCCGCTTCGCGCAGGCCCGCGGCCTGCCAGCTGAGCGGGCGACCGTCGGGGCGAATGCGCCGGCGCCGCTCGGGCACGAGGCCGTGAGTGCGCGCGACCTTGTCGATGTCGTCCGTGCGCAGCGACCAGCGCACGAGGCGGTCACCGTCGGCGATGCGCGCCAGGAGGGCCTGGCCGTACCACTGCGCCTCCGCGAGGGCGTGATCGACCACGCCGAGCAGCTCGAGGTACTGCCGGCCGAGCGGAATGATGCGGTTGGCGGTGCCGAGACCCGGGTGCACGCCGCCGGCGAGGACGGTGAAGCCGAGCGCCTCCATGCGTCGAGTCGCCGCGTCGAGGTCGCGCACGCCGAGGATCACCTGGCCGAGCTCGAGCATGGGCGGCTCAGTGTAACGTAGGGTGACGAGAAGGAGGACCCCATGGCCCTGACGGCGGCCGAGCGGCGCACCCTCATCGACAACTATGCGGCGGGCCCGGCCCGGCTACGCGCGGCGATCGCCGCGGTGCCGGCGGAGGCGCTCACCTGGCGGCCGGCCCCCCGGGAGTGGTCCGCGCACGAGGTCGCCGTGCACTGCGCGGACTCGGAGACGCAGGCAGCCGGGCGCATCCGCTTCCTCGCGGCCGAGCCCGATCCGGTGCTGATCCAGGGCTACGACGAGGTGAACTGGGCGGTCGCCTTCGACTATCACGCGCATCCGCTCGAGCTCGCGCTGGCGACGGTGGATGCGGTGCGGGCGAATACGGTCGCTCTCCTGCGACGGCTGCCCGAAGACGTGTGGGGGCGTGCGGGGCGTCACTCCCAGTCCGGCGGCTACACGGCGGAAGACTGGCTCCGCATCTACGCCGCGCACCTCGAGGAGCATTCGCGGCAGATCGAGGCCAACGTCGCCGCGTGGCGTCGAAGGTAGAGCCGCCCCTTCACCCTGACCCTCTCCCCCTCTGGGCGGAGAGGGAGAGAACGCAGGCGTCGAGGTCCGCGCGCTCGCCCGCGTCGAGGGTCGCTTCGCCAAATCGCACGCGCTCGTAGCCGTTGGTGAGGCGGGCCAGCGCCGAAGCGGCGCCGGGCAGCGTCGCCGCGGCCCGCGCCCCGAACTCGCGCGCCGTCTCCCCCGCACCGGGCGCCAGCCCGCGCCGCGCGAGCACGCGCAGCGCCCGCGCGTAGAATCCCGGCATCCGGTCCGCGCCACGCCCCGCCGCCCCCACGCGCGGCCGGCGCCACAGCCACCACGCGATAAGCAACGCTACTCCGCCCGCGGGCGGGTACGCGACCGCGGGCGGGCGCCACGCGCGGAGGGCCGTCCAGTCGACGCGCCATGAGCTCGCCTGCCGGCGAATGGTCGTCGCGACCTCGACCTGATCGCGCAGGCTCCAGTTGATGACGTAGCGGTACCAGCGCAGGCGTAGCGCGTCGAGATACTGTGCCGCGCCGGACGCCGTCGTCTCCGGCTCCGCGCGCGGCGAGGGATCGAGGGTGATCCAGCCCGTCCCGGCCACGTAGGCCTCCACCCAGGCGTGCGCGTCGCGCATGCGGACGGTGAAGTAGCGGCCGAAGGGGTTCCATTCCCCCCGCTGAAAGCCGGCCACGACCCGCGCGGGAATGCCCTGGGTGCGCAGCATCACCGCCAGGGCGGCGGCGAAGTACTCGCAGTTGCCCGCCCGCGTCTCGAAGAGGAACTCCTCCAGCGGCGGCAGCTTCGTGCGCCGCTCGAGCTTTAGCGAGTAGCGATACTGCCGCGAGAGATGGTCGGTCAGGCGCTGGGCCGCGTCGCGGGGGCCGCGCGCGCCCGCAGTGACGCCGCGGGCCAGCTCGGCGACGCGCGGCGCCAGCTCGGGGAGCTGGAGGTAGCGCACCCCCACCGGCATCGGCTCCTCCCCCAGCATGTGGGCTGCCCGGCGTCCCACGCTCGGCGGCGGCACCTCCAGCTCCGACTCGACCCGGTAGTGCAGGCGCGCCGACGCGGAGGGGATGGTCACGGTGCCGGTGTCGTCGACGGTGATCTCGGGCGCGCGCGCCTCGAGGCGCAGCGCGCGCGTCGCGCTGAAGATCACCTCGGTGCCAATGGGCTCGAGGAAGACCTCCTGCGTCACGAGGGGGCCCCGGCCTCGGTACGTCCCCACGCGGTAGTCGCTGGCCAGCGAGCGGCGCAGCGTCGCCCGCTGGATGTGGCTGGCGCTCCACGCGCGGCCGTCGAACTCGTCGAAGACGATGCCGCGCCACCGGAGCAGCGGCAGCGCCTCCTCGGGGATCTCGCCGGGAACGTGGACACGCATGGCGACGGTGGCGTCGTTCTGGATCTGCCCGTAGGCGCCCAGCTCGACGCGGTCGGAGAAGCCCGTCACGAGCGAGCCGATCTTGCCGTGGAACGGCAGCGCGGCAAGGCCCACGCGCGGGATCACGAAGAAGAGCGCGGTGGTGATGAGGAAGGTGACGATGGAGGCGGCGGCGGCGAGGCCCAGCAGCATGCGCGGGCTCGCCCACTGTGGAGACCCCGCCACCACGCGATCGGGGGCGGGCTCGGACTCCACGAGGATGTGCTGGAGGAGCAGCAGCCAGGTCGACAGCAGCAGGAACGCGATGAAGACGAAGAGAAAGCCCACGCCGAAGGCGGCGGAGGAGGCGGCCACCAGCATGAAGAAGGCGAGGAAGGCGACGGTGCGCGCGTCCTTCACCGAGTCCGACGTGAAGAGGCGCGCGAGGACCAGGAAGAGCAGCATGTGCACGAGCCCGTCGAGGACGGTCTCGGCGAGATACAGGAGGTCCATCGTGGAGGCGACCGCGGCCACCACCACGAGCCCCGCGCCCAGCGCGCGCGTGTGGATGCGGGCGCGGATGGCCGCCTGCCACCAGCTCAGGAGGAGCGCGAGGCCCACCACCACGAGGCCCGCGGGCCCCAGCAGGCCGGCGAGCACGAGCGCCGCCAGCCCGTCGGCGACGAGCAGGTACGCGGCCAGGCGCACGGCGAGGGCGGATGACATACCTCGGCCTACCGCGCGATCTCTCCGACCACCCGCACGCGGGTCCGGAGCGAGTTGCCCGGCAGATACGAGAGGGGGAGATCCTCCACCTCCACCACGCTGACCGTGCCGCGGTCGGCGCCGGCCGCCACCGCCTTGTCCTCGGCGGCCCGGCGGGCCCGAGCGATGGCCTCGTCTCGGGAGAGATCCTGGAAGATCTGGTCCACCTCGCCGCTCACCTGCGCGATGGCCGCGCCGACGGCGTTGGCCACCGCCTGATGGGGGACGTTCAGGACCTCGGAGACGCCGGCCAGCCGCGGCGGCACCAGGAACGAGCCGCCCCCCACCGCGATCAACGGCGCGTCACCCGCGTCGGTCTTCATGCGGTCCACCCCTTCTTCGATCATGGCACGGATGCGCGCGAGCGTGGAATCCACCAGCGAGGCGGGCAGCGCGGCCACCCGGGACCGGTCGCCCAGGTCGATGAGACCGGCGGCCACCGCGACGTCGGTGACGGTGAGCACGTCCCCTCCGAACACCAGCGCCTGCTCGGTGAGCCGGTAGCCCACGCTGGTGGGCCCGATGCGGAGCGACGGCGCCGCCGCCACCCGCGTGCCTCCTCCCAAGCCCAGCGACAGGAGATCGGGCATGCGGAAGAGGGTGCGGACCTCGCCGATCTCCACCACGCTGTTGGCCTCGCGCGGAAAGCCGTGGCGCAGGCTACCGATGTCGGTGGTGGTGCCGCCCACGTCGATCACCAGCGCGTCCGCGCGCTTGGATAGGAACGCCGCGCCCCGCATGGAGTTGGTCGGGCCCGAGGCGAACGAGTAGACGGGGTAGGCCTCGGCCACCTCCGCGAGCATCACGGTCCCGTCGTTCTGGGTGAGGTAGAGCGGCGCCGCGATGCCGCTGGCCCGCAGCGCCGCCGTGAAGGCTCGCGTGGTCTTCCGCGCGAGCTGGACCAGGCAGGCATTGAGCAGGGCCGCGTTCTCGCGCTCGAGCAACCCGATCCGGCCCAGGCGATGCGAGAGGGTGACCGTCACCTCCGGGCACTCTTCCCCGAGAATGGCCGCGGCCTGCTCCTCGCACGTCGCGTTGAGCGGCGAGAACACCGCGGCCACCGCTACCGAGCGGATCCCGGCGTCGCGGATGCGCCGGGCCGCCGCGCGCATGCCCGCGGTGTCGAACGGCACCAGCGGGCGGCCGTCGAACTCGTGACCTCCTTCCAGCATCACCACCTCGCCGCGCACGAGGGCGGCCAGGTCCTCGGGCCAGTCGACGAAGGGCGGCAGCGACGCCCCGGACGGCAGGCCCACCCGCACGGCGGCCACGCGGTCGAGCTCGCGCCGTTGCACCACCGCGTTGGTGAAGTGGGTGGTGCCGATCATCGCGGCCTGCGCTTCGCGTGCCCCCGGGGCCCGCTCGACGAGCCCGGCAAGCGCGCGGGTGATGCCCCTGGTGACATCTTCAGTGGTGGGCGTCTTCACCGCCGCCACCACCAGGTCGTCCTCGAGCAGCACCGCGTCGGTATTGGTGCCGCCCACGTCGATGCCGATGCGCCGCCTCATGCGAACACCGAGCGGAAGTCGAGGTCGTAGCCGAAGGCCCGCGGCCCCACGTGCTCGATCCCCTTCGGCGTGAGGAGGATCGGGGGCGCGGGTAGCGCGATGACGGTGACGCGCTGCCCATAGCGCAGCGTCTCGGTGCCGATGGCGTCCCCCGCCACGGTGTCGAGCACGCAGATGAGGTCGGGGGTCATCACCCAGGGCACGTCGTCGAGCCAGCCCACCGCGAACTCGTTCTGGAACGCGAGCCGGAAGGTGTGGCCGCGGAACTCTTCCAGGCCCTCGATGGCGGCGGTGCCGCGCAGGAAGCCCTCCGTCGTGCGGCGGGCGATGTCGTGGATCTTTCCCACGAAGAGCTTGATCCCGCCCTCCTGCTTCAACACGGCCTCGATGGGGTCCCGGTGGGCCTTGCGCGCCGCCTGCACCGCCCGGCCGATCCCGATGGCCTTGGTGGTGGAGCCGAGGATCGCGCACTCCTTGATCTCCTTGCCGGTGCGCGGCGCCTTGCACGTGGAGGCGATCGAGCCCACCTCCACGCACGCCTTGCGGCTGATGCGCTCCATCCACTTCCACGACGCCGCGCGCGCGACGACCACGGCATTGTCGCGCACGTCGGCGAGGGTGAGCGGGTACATGCGCAGATCGTGGATGGCGAAGCTGGTCATCTGCGCCTCGGGGAAGGCGCGTCCCATGCAGTCACCGTCGATCACCGGCAGGTCGAGCATGGCGGCGCCCATGAAGGGCTGAATGGAGTTGCCGCCCCCGATCTCCAGCGACATCAGGGCGCGGAACTTCTTCCCGAGATACTCCTCCATCATGGTGACGGCCAGCGCCATGGTCTTGGGATCGGTGAGGCGCTCCTGGCCCACCAGCGGCGCCCCCATGTTGGAGACCACCGCGACCATGTCGTCGTCGTCCAGCTCGGCGGCATCCATCAGATGGCACGTGACGCCCCTCCGGTACAGCTGCCGCATGTTCAACAGTGCGAGGTAGGGGCTGCCGCCGCCCCCGGTGCCCAGGATCCAGGCGCCGATGGCGAGGCTCTCGATCTCGTCCAGGGAAACCGGTCTCATCGGGTAGGCCTCATCAAAACCCCGTGAACTCCTCGAGCCCCATGAAGCGCGCGATGCCCACCACGAGCACCAGCGCCACGCCGATGGCGAAGGCCGACACCGCGGCGGCCGTGGGGTCGAACGAGTACTTGAGATAGGCGAACAGCTCGATGGGCAGCGGCGTCAGCTTCGCGCTGGTCAGGAAGAGCGACAGGGTGAAGTTGTCGAACGAGATGGCGAAGGCGAAGATCGCCCCGGCGACCACCCCGGGCTTGATCACGCCCAGCGTCACCTCGAAGAACGCCCGCAGGGGGTGGGCCCCCAGGCTCTGCGCCGCCTCCTCGAGCGCCAGGTCGAAGTGCGTGAGGGTGGCGGTCACGGTGCGGATCACGTAGGGCGTCGTCACCACGATGTGGCCGATGAGGAGGGCCGCGTACGAGGCCTGCATCTTGAGCAGCGTGTAGAACTGCAGCAGCGCCACCCCGGTGAGGATCTGGGGCAGCAGGAGCGGCGAGGTCACGAACGCGTTCAGGAGATCACGCCCGCGAAAGCGCCCCCGCACGAGGACGACGGACGCCGCCGTCCCGATCACGGTGGACGCAAGCGCGGTCCAGAAGGCCAGCTCGGTGGACAGCCAGAGCGCCTGCATGAACTCGCGACGCTGGAAGAAGTTGGCGAACCACCGGAGGGAGAACCCCTGGGGCGGGAACGTGAAGTAGTTGCCCGCGTTGAACGCCGCCAGCACGACCACCACCATCGGCAGGAGCAGGAACGCGTAGACGACGCCCACCGCCGCGCGCAGGATCACACGATCCCCCGCAGCGCCCGCTCCGTCACCTTGATGTACACGGCGATCAAGACCACCGAGATGACCAGCAGCACGAAGGCGTTGGCGGCGCCGAACGGCCAGTCGAACACGGAGAGCACCTGCTCGTAGACGACCATCGGCAGCACGTGCACCTTGAAGCCGCCCACGAGGATCGGGACGACGAACGACGAGATGGCCAGCGAGAACACGAGGAGCGAGCCGGCGAGGATGCCGGGCAGCGACAGCGGGAGCGTGATCTCGAAGAAGGCGCGATGCGGCGAGGCGCCGAGCGTCTGCGACGCCTCGATGAGCTGGGGCTCGATGCGCTTGAGCACGCCGGTCAGCGACAGCACCATGAACGGCAGGAAGACGTGCACCAGGGCCACGGTGACCCCGAACTTGTTGTACATGAGGGGCAGCGGCTTCGCCAACCAGCCGTGCTGGACGAGCGTCTCGTTGATGAGACCGCGGTCGGCGAGCAGGATCATCCAGCCGTAGCACCGGATGACGATGCCGACCAGCAGCGGCGAGAGGATGAACACGATCAAGAGCGGCTTCCCGCGCGTCCGCGTCAGGGCCAGGTGGTAAGCGAGGGGATACCCCAGGAGCAGGCACGCCACCGTGGTGAGCACGCCCAGCCACAGCGTGTCGCCGAGCACGCTCAGGTAGTACGCGTCGGTGAAGAAGCGCACGTACTGGCTCGGCGTCAGGGCCCAGTCGATCTGCCCGAAGGAGCTGCGCGAGAGGCTGATCAGGAACATCAAGATCAGCGGGACGGTGAAGAACACCGTCAGCAGCAGGACGTACGGTCCGAGCAGGAGGACGCGGGCGCCGCGGCTCACGGGATCAGCGGCCGAGCAGCTCCGCAGCCACGCGGGCCACGAGCAGGTTGGCCACCAGGGTGGGCGCGCCGGTGAGCGCGGCCACCTCGTCACGGGTCTTTCGGCGGAAGCCGATGCAGTCCATGACCACGAGCCCCGCGTTCCCCGCGCGTAGCGCCTCGGCGGCGCGCCGCACCGCGGCGGGGTCGTGCTCCTCGTAGGGTGACAGCGGCGCCACGTGCGCGTCGAAGCCGCAGGCGCGCCAGCGGGCCAGGGTCTGGGGCACGTGGCGCTCCGACGGCGTCAGCACCCCCAGCCGCCCGGGAAAGACCATGGCGCGCAGCAGCCCCAGCAGGAGCTGCTGCGGCTCGAGGAAGGGCCGCCGCGCCTTGAGCCGCGGGAACTCGCCCGTGCAGAGGAGCACGGTCAGGGCTACCCCGCGATCCTCGAGGGCCGCGATCTTCGCCTCGATGAGCGGGATCATCTTGGTCTTGCCCACGAAGACCGACGAGCCGTCGGCCAGGCGGGTCACGAGGATCTCGTCGTCGCCCTCGGGGGCGAGCGGGGCGATCTCCAGGCGCGAGAGGCCGTCGAGGGCGCCCGCTTCCACGATCTCCACGTCGCCGCCGAGAATCGCCGCCATGTCGGGCACCACGTCGCTGCGCGGCGCCTGCCCCACCGTGATCATGCCCACCCTCGTCGTCATGATGATGACTCCTCTCGAAGGATGCGGGCGTCCGCCGCCGTCCAGCCCGCGCGCACGCGGGCGCCCGCGGCGAAGCGCACCTCGCCCAGCTCGACCGCCTGTAGCTCCAGCCCGCCCTCGGAGCGCAGGATGTAGCGCACGGTCTCGCCCTGATAGACCACGTGGGCCACCGTCATCGGCAGTACCGTGTCCAGCGCGGCGGGCGGATCGAGGCGCACCCGCTCGGGCCGCAGGGCCACCGACACCGGGGCGCCCGCGGGGGCCGTCCCCGCCGCCGCCACCGTCGCCCCGGCACACGCCACCACGTTCGCGCCGGCCGCGCGGCCCGCCAGCAGATTGATGTTGCCGATGAACGAGGCTACGAACGCGGTCGCCGGACCCTCGTACAAGCCGCGTGGTGTTGCCACCTGCTCGACACGCCCGCGCTGCATCACCGCGATGCGATCGGACATCGTGAGCGCCTCTTCCTGGTCGTGGGTCACGTAGATCGTGGTGATGCCGACCTCACGCTGCAGGCGCTTGAGCTCGATCTTCATGTGGTCGCGGAGCTTCTTGTCGAGCGCCCCCAATGGCTCGTCCAGCAGCAGCACCGCGGGCCGCGTCACCAGCGCGCGGGCCAGCGCCACCCGCTGCTGCTCGCCGCCCGAGAGCTGCGAGGGGTAGCGGCCTCCGTACGCGGGGAGCTGGACGAGGGTCAGAGCCTCCGCCACCCGGCGCGCGATGTCGGCCTTCGGCGCGCCCTGCATGCGCAGGCCGAACGCCACGTTCTGCGCCACCGTCCGGTGGGGGAACAGCGCGTAGTGCTGGAACACCATGCCGACGCGCCGGCGATGCGGGGGCACGCCGGTGACGTCGGCTCCGTTGATGGCGACCCGCCCCGCGTCCGGCGTGACGAAGCCGGCCACGGAGCGAAGCGTGGTGGTCTTGCCGCAGCCCGACGGCCCGAGCAGGGTGAAGAATTCGCCGGGGACAATGTCGAGCGACACCCCGTCGAGCGCCATGGTCGTCCCGTAGCGCTTGACGAGATCGGTGAGGGCGACGGTGCCGGCCGCGCCGGGCGCAGCAGCCGTCAACGCATCTCCCGGTTCCACTTCTCCGTCCATTGCGGCCGCTGCTTGGCGACCTGGGCCCAATCGAAGAGCACGAGCTTGTCGACGTCGGCCGGCCCGCTGATGATCTTCTTCGCCACGTCCGCCGGGACCTTCACCGTCTTGTTGGTGGGGCTCCAGAACAGCTCGCTGGCGAATGCAAGCTGCACCTCGGGCGAGATGTACGCGTCGATGAACTTCCACGCGAGCTCTTTGTTCTTCGAGCCGCGCGTGACCTGCACGATCTGGTCGAGGATCGGCTGGCCCTCCGACGGCGCGACCCAGTCCACGGGGATGCCGCGCTTCTGGAGGTCGTACGCGGACGCGTCGTGCAGCACCGCCATCACCACTTCCTTCTGCTCGAGCTGCTTCTCGACCGTGCCGGTGAAGTCCACCAGCTTGGGTTGCGCGCGCTTGATGGCGGCGACGCCCGCGTCCACGTCGAAGTAGTCCTTGCCGTAGAGCTTGCCCGCCATGAACAGGAAGTTGATGCCCAGGGTGTTGCCGATGACGTAGGTGGCGCGGCGGCCGGTGTAGGTCTCGTCCCAGAAGTCCTTCCACGATACCGGCCGCTTCAGCCCCATGTCGGTGCGGTAGGCGAGGCCGATGCGTCCCCAGAACATGGCCAGGCTCGTCTCGCCGATGAGGGCCTTGGGATAGAGGTTCTTGATGTTGGGCGCGAGGGCCTCGTTCCGCTTCTCGAAGAAGCCGCGCTCGCGCGGGATCGGGAATGCCGGCTCGTTGCCGAACACCACGTCGTAGGGCGGGTTGTCGGGCCCGGCGGCGAGGAGCTTGGCCACCCACTCCGTCGTGATGCCGGTGACGACCTCGACCTTGACGTTGTGCTTCTTCTCGAAGGGCTCGACGAGCGCCTTCTTCATGACCTCCGACCAGCGGCCGCCGTAGCCGGTGACCACCAGAGTGGTCTGGGCGTTGGCGACGGGGGCGAGCGTGGCGACGAGGAGCGTGACCAGGACGAGCGCACGTGTCATAGGAGCCTCCCGGGCAGGTTGGTGGCCCCGCTTGTCTCACGAACGCGGGCGATTATCAAGCCTCCGGCCGGGCAGGCTCTTCACGACGATCGGATGACGATCGGGATCTCGGCCAGCTTGGCGAAGAGACGCTGACGACGCCGGATCGGGCGCCAGTCGTAGAGGAAGATCTCCAGCGGCCGCCACATGGCAACCCAGCCCACGATGTACAGGCCCTCGTCGGCGATCTGCACGACCAGCCCGGTCGCGGCCATGAGAATCAGCTGGCGCAGCGCGATGCACACGAAGAGAAACGTCACGCCCACGACAAGGGCGATGCGCCCCTCCCGGAAGAAGATGCGCAGCCGCCGCCGGGTCTCACCGGCCCGGTAGGCGAAGTAGTTGTGAATGCCGGTGGCGAGATCCGGGGGCGCGCCCGGCGAGGGGCCGGCCGGCAGGTAGACGACCAGCCTCAGCGGCTGGTCGAGCGGATATTCGTCGGCGGAGTCGACGATGTACTGCTCAGCATCCTCGTCGAGGTCGCGCTCGTGAAAGGGAGATGGATCGAGCGAGTTGAAGAGCTGTTGGGGCTGGCTGAGGCGAATCTCGATGGCGGCGTCGGTCGTCGTGCGGTCGGCCATGGCAGAGATGCCCTCTATCGCCAAGGATACCCTCAGGTCGCGAACCGTGCCTCATCGGTGTGCCCCACACGGCCCGGGAATGTCGATCCGAGGGGGCGCCGTTCGATTCATCCATGGAGGTATTTCACGATGACCAGGATTCGATCTCTCGAAGGACGTGACGCGGGACTCCTCGCCGCGATCGTCGAGGGCATATCCAGGCTGGCCCTCGGCCGCCCGCTCAATCCGACGAAGGTCCAGGCACACGCCCCGCGCGTGATGCTCGCTGCGTTCCTGTCAAACGTGATCTTTGGGTCCGGACGTGGACGGTCGGCCGCGATTTGATCCAGCTGGTCCGGATCCGCGTCGCCGCTCTCAACGGGTGCCCTCTCTGAATGGACATCAACGCCGCGGTCGGCGGCAAGGTCGGCCTCGCGCGCGAGAAGATCGGCGCCGCGCTCGGCACCGGCGATGCCCGCGACCTCTCGGAGCGGGAGCGCCTGGCGCTCGTCCAGGAGAACTAGAACGCCAAGTCCAATCGGCCGCTCCGTGTCGACGCCAACAACTTCTGCGAGATCCCGCTTCCGGCGTCGAAGGCGTAGGCCGGCTGATGCCGCGCGCGATGGGGCGTCATGCGGCATCCAGGAATCGACGGTCTCCGCTCCCGCCCGAGGTCTGGCCGGGGCTCGAGCGCCCGGGCGCGATGGGGTCTCC
>DASTYT010000014.1 GCA_035764725.1 Candidatus Methylomirabilota bacterium
CCCAGCTCGCGACAGCGGACCGACGCCTTGCCCGCCTGGCTCCACTACTACAACTGGGCGCGCGGACACGGCGCGCATCAGGGACGACCACCCATCAGCCGCCTGGTGGCCCCGGACAATCTCGTGGCAGTTCACAGCTAGGGATCAGGGCTTCTTGAAGAAGATCTCGCCCACGAAGCACTCGGCCGTGGACTGCGTGTCGTTGGAGTCGATGGCCACCGACACCGCGCCCACGTTCTCGCCGGGATCCTGGTTGTAGATCTTCTTGTAGTCTTCGAACACGTTCCGGGTCTCCGTCACCCACTGGTTCAGGTCGCCCGTGCCCGAGCGCACGATCACGTAGGTCACCGTGCCCGTCTTCTCGCTGGGCGCGATGGTGCCGGCGGGGGCCGTCGTATCCCACACGTAACCGATGTTGCGAGAGCGGATGGCCTGGGGCGTCCGCGGGAAGGTGACGTAGACCTGGCACGCCTGATCGTCGGTGGCCTTCTTCCGCGAGTCGGCGCCCTTGGGCAGGACCACCGCCTTCCACCGCCACTGGAGAATCGGAAACTGCCGGATGTCGAACTTGATCTCCTTGCTCATGGTCGAGCCGTCATTCTGGCTCTTCATGTGCAGGACCCGGCCGTCGCCGTCGGCCTCGATCGAGAAGTCGTACTTGGGGCTGCCCCACGTCTGGGACTGCCAGCCGCTGGGGAGACCCTTCCGGCCCACGGGGTCCTTCTTCCAGTCCTCCACGGGCAGCGTGGCGGGCTGGGCGAAGACGGCGCCGGCGGTGAGCACCGTGACGGCGATCGCGACGGTGGTGGACCGCATGGCTCGCCAAGGATAACCCAGGGGAGGGACGCGATGTTCCCCTTTCACGCGGCCTCCGGCCTAGGCGGAACAGGCGCAAGCGTGTGCTAGGGTAGGAAATGATGAGCGCCGAGCGCCTCGATAAGTGGCTCTGGGCGGCGCGCTTCTTCAAGAGCCGCACCCAGGCTGCGGCGGCGTGCGACGGCGGGAAGGTCGACGTCAACGAGCAGGCGGCCAAGCCCGCTCGAGCGGTGCGGCCGGGCGATCTCCTCCACATCACCCAGCGGCAGTCGCGACGGATCGTGCGGATCCTGGCCCTCGCGGAGCGCCGGGGCCCGGGCGCGACGGCGGCGCTTCTCTACGAAGACCTCACGCCACCTCCGCCGCCGCGCGCCGAGCGCACCGGGCCTCCGATGTACCGAGCGCCGGGCGCCGGTCGTCCCACGAAGCGCGAGCGGCGCCTGATGGAGCGGATCACGCGCCGGTGACAGAGTCCCCTTACGCCGGCGCGCCTTCGGCCCGGATTTCCTCCACCCTCCGTCTCGTCCTCCTCGTGACCCTCGTCGTCGCGGTCAGCGCCGTGGCGTTTCTGCCGACTCTGGGCGCGGGCTTCGTGAACTGGGACGACGACGTCAACTTCACCACCAACCTGGGCTTCCGCGGCCTGGGGCCCGCGCAGCTGCGCTGGATGTTCACCACCACGCTGCTGGGCCACTGGATCCCGCTCACGTGGCTCACCCTCGGGGCCAACTATGCAGTGGGCGGCATGGATCCGTGGGGCTATCACCTCGTGAACGTCCTCGTGCACGCCGCCGCGGCGGGCGCGTTCTTCCTCGTCGCCCGCCGACTGCTGGCCGCCGTGCTCGCCGGGCCCCCCGTCGCGATCGACCTGGGCGCCGCGCTCGCGGCACTGGTGTTCGGCGCGCACCCGCTGCGGGTGGAGTCGGTGGCGTGGATCACGGAGCGGCGCGACGTCCTGTGCGCGCTCTTCTACATGCTGACCGTGCTGGCCTATCTGCGGGGAGTGGAGGGCGAACGGCTGCTGGCCGGTCGCTGGCGCGCGCGCGCGCTCGCCGCCTTCGCCGCGGCGCTGCTCTCGAAGTCGATGGCGATGACCTTGCCCGCGAGCCTGCTCCTGCTCGACGTCTACCCCCTGCGCCGCGTCCGGTTCGGCGCGAGGCGGCTCCTGTGGGAAAAGGCCCCGTTCGCCCTTCTCGGAGGGCTCGCCGCGGTGGGCGCGGTGCTCTCGCAGAGCCGCGGGGCGACGTGGACGGGCTTCGAGGCCTACGGAATCCCCGCGCGTCTGGCCATGGCGGCCTACAGCTTCTGGTTCTATCCGTGGAAGTTCGTCTGGCCGTCGAGCCTGTCGCCGCTCTACGAGCTGCCCCCGCACGTGGATCCGCTGGCCCCGCGCTTCCTCGGGCCGATCATCGCCGTGATCGGCATCACGCTCGTCCTGCTCGCGGCGCGTCGCCGCTGGCCGGCCGGACTCGCCGCCTGGACGCAGTCGATCATCGTCCTGCTCCCGGTGAGCGGGATCGTGCACACCGGCTACCAGCTGGCGCACGATCGCTACGCGTATCTCTCGGGGCTGGGCCTGGCGCTCCTCGTGGGCGGTGGGCTCGCGTGGGCGCTGGGCCTGCGCGCACGGGGGCGCATGGGCGCGCCGGTCGCCGCCGCCGTGGTCGGCGCCGCCTGCGCCGCGGTGCTGGGATTGACCGCGAGTACCTGGCAGCAGAGCCGCGTGTGGCACGACTCGGAGAGCCTCTGGGTCAACGCCATCGCGGTGGATCCGGAGTGTATGCTGTGCTGGAACAATCTGGGACACGCGCTCCTCGCCCGCGGCGCCCACGCGGACGCGCAGCGGCTCTTCGCCAAGGCGATCTCGCTGCGCCCCGACCGTCCCGGCCCCTGGAACAATCTCGGCACCGCGCTCGCGCTGCAGCAGCGCTATCGCGAGGCGGAAGGCCCCTACGCGAAGGCGGTCGAGCTCTCCGACGGCGGCTTCCGCGATGCGGTGTCGAATCTCGGGCGCCTCTACGCCGTGGAGGGGCGCTATACCGACGCGATTCCGCTCTTGCGGCGCGCCAACGCCATGCGGCCCGACACGCCGGAGGTGGTGGCGAGCCTGCGCGTGTCGCTCAAGAACCAGGGGGGCGTCCTCGCCGCGGCGGGACGGCCGGCGGAGGCGGAAGCCTTGTTCCGCGAGGCGCTCGATCTCGGCGACGAGCAGGATCTCTACATCAATCTCGGCCGCGCGCGGATCGATCAGGGCCGGGCCGCCGAGGCCATCGCCCCGCTCGAGCGCGCCGTCCAGATGAATCCGCGCCACACCCATGCACGCGCCTGGCTGACCCGGGCCTACGCGCTGGCCGGCGCCCGAGAGCGGGCCGCCGACGCCATGGCCGCGCTGACCACGCTCGACCCCGCGCTGGCCGCCCGCGTCGCCACGGAGATTCCCGCCAGCGCACGCTGATCCGCCCCTTGCTTGCGTTGCCCCCGGGCCGGTGTTACGGTCGCCGCAACAGGGAGTTCGGGGAGCCCTCACGTGAGGGCCCACCGGGAAGGCGGTGCGAATCCGCCGCGACCCCGTCACTGTGATCGGGGACGAAACCCACGGAAAGCCACTGGCCGGCGAGGCCGCCGGCCGGGAAGGCGTGGGGAGTAGGATGATCCGAGAGCCAGGAGACCGACCCGACCTCCGGTAGTCCCATACCGGTCTTCGAGGGAGGGTCCGGTTGACCGCAGTCTTCGCTCCGGGCGCGCCTTCTCCATTGCGCTCCCAGTTCATCCTCGGTGGGGCCCGCAGCGGGAAGAGTCGCCATGCCTTGGCGCTGGCGCGCGCGTGGGCCGGCCGCGTCGCCTTCGTGGCCACGGCCGAGCCGCGTGATGCCGATCTCGCCGCCCGCATCGCGCGCCACCGCGCCGAGCGCCCGGCCGGCTGGACCACAGTGGAGGAGCCGCGGGCGCTCGTGGCGGCGTGCGCCGCGGCCGCCCGCGCGGCGGATCTCGTCGTCGTCGATTGCCTCACGCTGTGGGTCGCCAACTGCCTGCTGGGCGGCGATGGGGACGCGGCGATCCTCGCGGGGGCCGACGACCTCGCCCGCTTCCTCGACGCGCGGCATGCCGCCCTCATCCTGGTCAGCAACGAGGTCGGGGAGGGCGTGCATCCCCCGACCGCCGACGGGCTCCGCTATCGCGACCTCCTGGGACAGGTCAATCAGCGCGTGGCCGCCGCCGCCGATCAGGTGACGCTGATGGTCGCGGGCATTCCCGTCTCTATCAAGGCCGACGCCGCGCCCGTGCGGGCCCCGTGGAGCCACCTCCGTGAGTCTACGCAGGCTCCGTGACCGCGTGGTCGCGCCGACGGCCGACGCGGCCGAGGCCGCGCAGCGGCGGCTCGACGCCCTGACGAAGCCGCCGGGAAGCCTTGGGCGGCTCGAGGAGCTGGCCCGGACGCTCTGTCGCATCTCGGGCCAGTGCCCGCCGCCCACCCATCACGCGGTCATCTTCACCCTGGCCGGCGATCACGGCGTGGTGGAGGAGCGCGTCAGCGCGTATCCCCAGATCGTCACCGGCCAGATGGTGGAGAACTTCCTCCGCGGCGGCGCGGCGGTCAACGTGCTCGCGCGCCAGATGAGCGCCAGGGTCGTGGTGGCGGACCTCGGCGTGGCCACGCCGCTGGCGCATGCGGCGGGGCTCAAGAGCCTCCGCATCGGAGAGGGCACCGCGAATTTCACCCGGGCCCCGGCCATGAGCCGCGAGCAGGCCGAGCGCGCGGTCGATGCGGGGATCGCGCTCGTCGAGGAGGCGCGCCGGGACGGCCTCGATCTCATCGGGACGGGCGAGATGGGAATCGGCAATACCACGTCGGCCAGCGCGATCACCGCGGCAATCACCGGAATCGCCGCGCGCGAGGTCACCGGGCGCGGGACGGGCGTGGACGATGCCGCGTGGCAGCGCAAGACGCACGCGGTCGAGCGGGCCCTCGCGCTGCATCGCCCCGATCCGCACGATGGGCTCGACGTGCTCGCGAAGGTCGGCGGCTACGAGATCGCGGGGCTGGCGGGAGTGATTCTCGCCGGCGCGGCCCATCGCATCCCCGTCATCCTGGACGGCTTCATCGCGGGCGCCGCGGCGCTGGCCGCGGTGCGCATCGCGCCCGCCGCAAGCCACTCCCTCATCGCCGCGCATCGCTCGGCCGAGCCGGGGCACCGGCACGTTCTGGAGACGCTCGGGCTCACGCCGTATCTCGAGCTCGACATGCGGCTGGGGGAGGGGACCGGCGCGGCGCTCGGCATCGGGCTGGCGCGGGCCGCGGGAGCGATTCTGCGTGACATGGCCACGTTCAAGTCCGCCGGCGTCTCCGGCGGCGACGAGCCCGCGGCATGAGTGCCGTGTCCATGGTGTCGGCGGTGATCCTCGTCGCCGTGCTGACCACCTCCGCGTCCGTCGGGGCGGCGGTGCAGGTGACCGACGGCACCGGACGCACGCTCACCCTGCCGGCGCTGCCACGGCGCATCGTCTCGCTCGTGCCCGGCGTGACGGAGATGCTCTAC
Source organism: Candidatus Methylomirabilota bacterium (assembly GCA_035764725.1). Taxonomy (NCBI): domain Bacteria; phylum Methylomirabilota (SeqCode); species Candidatus Methylomirabilota bacterium. The sequence continues at coordinate 5,355 of DASTYT010000014.1, forward strand.
GCGATCGGCGCCGAGGACCGGCTCGTCGGGCGCACCGACTTCTGCGACTACCCGCCGGCGGCGCGGAGCAAGCCCAGCGTGGGTGGCACGGTGTCGCCGAGCCTGGAGGTGCTGGTCTCGCTCAAGCCCGACCTCGTGGTCGCCACCAGCGCGGGGAACAGCGACGAGACCCGCCGGCAGCTCGAGCGTCTGCGGGTGCCGCTCTACCTCGTCGATCCGCACGGGCTCTCGGACGTGTTCCGCACGATGATGCGGCTGGGCGCGCTCACCGAGCGCGAGGGCCGGGCAGCCGAGGTCGTGGCCGGCCTCGAGCGACGCGTCCGGACGGTGGCGGTGCGCGTGGCCGCCCTCCCGCGGCCGCGAGTCCTCTACGTGGTGTGGCCCGAGCCCCTCATCGTGCCGGGGCGCGGCGCCGCCGTCACGGAGCTGATCGAGCTGGCGGGCGGCGAATCGGTGTCCGCCGACGGGCCCGAGGGGTATCCGCGCTACAGCGTGGAGGCCGCGGTGGCGCGCGGGCCCGAAGTGATCATTCTTGCCCGCCACGGGGCCGGCACCGCGCCCTACGCGCGGGAGAAGTGGGAGCGCTTCGCCGACCTGCCCGCCATCCGTGCGGGTCGGCTGCACGCGGTCGACGGCGATCTCTTCCATCGCTTTGGGCCGCGCGTGGTGGACGCGCTCGAGATTCTCGCCCGCCTCCTGCATCCCGAGGCGTTCACGGGGGCGAGCCTCCGGTGAGCGCGCCCCGCCGTCTCGCCGCCGTGCTGATCACGCTGGGCGTGGTGCTGGTCGTCACGATGGGGGCCGCCCTCTTCGTGGGAAGCGCCGGTGTGGCTCCGGGCTCGGTGGTCGCCGCGCTGCTCGGCCGCGCCGATCCCGAGCCGGTCACCCGCCTGGTCGTCCTGGACCTCCGGCTGCCGCGCATCCTCGCCGCCGCGCTGGCCGGCGGGGCGCTCGCCGTGGCGGGCGTGGGCTTTCAAGCCCTCACCCGCAATCCTTTGGCCGAGCCGTCCGTCCTCGGCATCTCGAGCGGCGCCGCGTTCGGCGTGGTGAGCGCACAGCTCTTCGGCGTCGGCACGGGCCTCTTCGAGGCGTTCGGGCTCACCGCCTTCGCGTTCGCCGGCTCCGCGGTGGCGGGGGGAATCGTCTACGTCATCGCGGCGGGGGCAGGCGGGCTCGCGGTGCAGACACTGCTGCTCGCCGGGGTCATCGTCGGTATCTTCTTCTCTTCGGCCATCGCCGTGCTGATCTCGATCGTCGATACGAATCGCCTGGGCGCCGTCATCCAGTGGCTGCTCGGGAACGTCGCGCCAATCCCCGCCGCCGCGCTCGCCGTCTTCGCCCTCGTCTCCGCCGCGGGCTTCGTGTTGGTGCTCGCGAGCGCGCGCCGGCTCAATCTCTTTGCCCTGGGTGAAGACGCCGCGCGGGAGCTGGGGGTGGACGCCCTCGGGCTCAAGCGTGCGGTGTTCGGCGGCGCGGCGCTCCTGGTCTCCGCGGTGGTGGCCTTCGCGGGGCCCATCGGCTTCGTGGGGCTGATCGTGCCGCATGCGCTCCGGATGCTGCTGGGGCCGGACAACCGCGTGCTGGTGCCCGCGGCGGCGCTGGGCGGCGCCATCTTCCTCCTCGTCGGGGACACGCTCGCCCGCAGCATCGTCGCGCCGGCGGAGCTCTCCGTCGGCGTGCTTACCGCGTTCTGCGGGGCGCCCTTCTTCGTGTTCCTGCTGAGGGCCCGCGGCCCGAGAGTCCTCTCATGAGCGGCGTGCTGGAGGTCCGGGAGGTGGGGTTCACGTATCCAGCGGCCCGCCGCCCCACGCGTCCGCCCTTCACTCTGCGCGAGATCAGCTTCGCCGTGGCGCCGGGGGAGATCCTCGGGGTCATTGGCCCCAACGCCTCCGGCAAGACCACCCTGATCCGCCTGCTCTCGCGTCTGCTGGTCCCCGATCGCGGCGAGATCCACCTCGACGGACAGGCCGTCGCCAGCCTCTCGCGCGCCGAGGTCGCTACGCGGGTCGGCGTGGTCCCCCAGACGGTGCCGGCGGACTTTCCCTACTCGGTCGAGGAGCTGGTCCTCATGGGCCGCTTTCCCCACGCGCCCGGACGCTTCTTCGAGTCGGACGAGGACCGCGCGATCGCCCGTGAGGCCATGCGCGCCACTGGCGTGGAGGCCCTCCGCGCGGCGCCCTGCGACCGGCTCTCGGGCGGGGAGCGGCAGCGTGTCATGCTGGCGCGCGCGCTCGCCCAGCGGCCGCGCCTGCTCGTGCTCGACGAGCCGACCTCGCATCTCGACCTCCGTTATCAGGCCGAGTGCGTGGGGCTGCTGCGCGACCTCAACGAGGGACGCGACCCGGGAGGCGGGCTCGCGGTGGTGCTCGTCACGCACGACCTCGACCTCGCCGCGCACGTGTGTCATCGCCTGCTGCTGCTCGCCGGAGGCCAAGCGGTGCGCCTCGGCGCGCCGGAGGATGTGCTGGAGGAGTCGATCCTGGAAGCGGTGTACGGATGTCCGGTGTCCGTGGACAAGCATCCGCGCACCGGCCGGCCGAGCGTCCGGGTCGTGTGGCCCGAGAGCGCGCGACGGCCGGAATGAGGAGGTGAGAGCCGCCGGCACGGCCCGTTATTGACGTCGTCCCGGGTTCCAGGGAAGCCGGTGAGGCCTGCGGGCCGAATCCGGCGCGGTCCCGCCACTGTGAGTGGGGAGCCAGGTCCGTTCGTTTCGCGCGGCGCATCCGCGCGAGGCCACTGGGAGCGATCCCGGGAAGGCCGGGGACCTGCGCGACGAGCCACGAGCCAGGAGACCTGCCCCGGGGCGTTGGCACCCCCTTTCGAGGCAAAAGGAGCGGTCATGCGTCTCGTCCTCGTCGTGATGCTGGTTTTGCTGCCCGGGCTCGTCCGGGCGCAGGACGCCAGTACGCCCGAAGCGAAGAAGGTGGATCCCGTGGTCATCACCGCCACCAAGGTGGAGACGCCCGTGAGCCAGACGGGCGCCGCGGTCACGGTGATTCCCGGCAGTGACTTCCAGACCTATCAGTACACGTCCATCGGCGACGCCTTGCGCACCGTCCCCGGCGTGCAGGTTCTGCAGTCCGGCTCGTTCGGCAAGACCACGTCGGTCAGCATCCGCGGCGCCAACCCGAGTCAGGTGCAGGTGCTCGTGGACGGCGTGCGGGTGAAGAGCCCCACGCTGGGCGAGGCCGAGCTGGTCGACATCGCGCCCGACCTCATCGAGCGCATCGAGGTCGTGCGGGGCCCCCAGTCCACACTCTACGGCGCCGACGCCATGGGCGGAGTCATCAACATCATCACCAAGAAGGGGCAGGGGAAAGTCGTGCAGGGCAGCATCGAGGAGCAGGTCGGCAATTACGGGACCTGGGTGAGCCGCGGCACCGGCTACGGGCAGTGGAACATCCTCGACTACTCGTTCGCCGGGTCGTACATCGAGTCGAACGGCCAGTTCAAGAACGACAACGCCGACCAGAAGGCGCTGAGCGGGCGAATTGGCCTCACCTTGCCCTACGATTCGTCGCTGGCGTTCGTGGCACGCTGGAATCGCACGGATACCGATCTGCCGGTGAAGTTCGTCTGCTGCGGGCTCCTGCCCATCGAGCCCCTCATCGACCGGAACGCCCAGCAGCAGTCCGAGACGCTGATCCTGAGCCTGGAAGGCAAGACGCGGCCGGTGCCGTGGTGGGAGAGCCGGGCCCGCATCTCTCGCTACCAGAACGCGCAGGGCTTCCAGGACCCCATCGATCCGGGCTACGACTTCGACATCGCCCAGAAGTCCCAGATCAACGTGGAGCGGCGGGAGGCGGAGTGGATCAACTCGTTCTTCGTCGGGCCATGGAGCACGAGCACGGTGGGGCTCGAGTATCGCCACGAGGAGGGCGATAACAAGGGCGTCTTCAAGGATGCCACCCACACCAAGTCGTTCTTCTTCGAGCAGCAATTCCGCTTCTTCGACCGCATCTTCCTCACCGGTGGGGTGCGCATCGACGACAACAGCGCCTTCGGCACCCACACCTCGCCGCGCGGCTCGGCGGCTTTCGTGATCAAGGAGACGGGGACTCGGATCCGCGGCAGCGCGGGATCGGGCTTCCGAGCGCCGACCTTGAACGAGCTCTTCTTCCCAGGCTTCTCGAATCCCGATCTCCAGCCGGAGACCAGCTTCTCGTGGGACGTCGGGGTGGACCAGACGTTCTGGCGGGAGCGCATCCGCCTCGGGCTCACCGTCTTCTACAACAAGTTCGACAATCTGATCCGCTTCGTCCCCACCGACACGTTCCCCTTCGTGGCCGCCGTCAACGTGGCGCGGGCGCGGGCGTCGGGCGTGGAGTTCAACGGCGAGGCGGATCTCCTGAAGAACCTGGTCGCCTCGGTGAACTACACCTACACCGACTCCGAGGACCTCAGCACCGACCGATGGCTTCCCCGCGAGCCCCAGCACCGCTGGAACATCGGGGTCACCTGGGAGCCCATCCGGCGTCTACAGCTCTTCACCCAGATCCACGTCGTGACCCGGCAGTTCGAGTCCGAGGAGGCGGGCTTCAACAGCGGCCACACGCGGATCGACGTGGGCGGGAGCTACCGTCTTCTTGACAAGTACGGCGTGCTCCAGTTCCTCGACCTCACGGCGAGGGTCAACAACATTCTCAACGAAGGCTATGCCGAGGTCCGGGGGTTCCCGGCGCTCGGCACCGCGTTCCTCTTGGGGGCGCGGGTCGGCTTCTGATGATCCGGGGCCTCCGCGTGGCGATCGACGAGCGGGCGGTGGTCGTGACGGCCGAACGGCCGCTCCACGTGCTGTCCTCGGCGGTGCGGCGCGGAGGCCTCGGCGAGGCCCGCACGATCCTGAATCTCCACGTCGACACGCATCATCCCTCGGACGACCTTGAGCGACCGCTGGCCGACTTCATCGCGGAGCGCAGGCTCCCCGAGCCGTGCGTCGGGCTGCTCACCGCGGCGTGGACCGAGCACGCCGAGGTGGCTCATGTGACGGCGGGCGGCTTCGCGGTCACGGCGGTGGCGACGGTGGGCCTGTCGAACCGGACCACGGCGGGACGCGCGGCTGCCGCGCGCTGGCAGCCGTCGACCATCAACACCATCGTGATCGTGGACGGGCAACCGGAGGCGGCGGCGCTGGTGAACGCCGTCGTGACCGTCACCGAGGCCAAGACGCTGGCCCTCGCGGAGGCCGGCGTGCGGAGCGCCGACGGGCATCCGGCCACCGGGACGTCCACCGACGCCGTCGTCGTCGCGGCGACGGGCCGCGGGCCCGCCGCGCGCTTCGGTGGGCCCGCCAGCGAGATGGGCGCGGCGATCGGGCGCGCGGTGCTGCACGCGCTCGAGCGCGGGATCGTCGCGTGGAAGGTTCGCAACCCGTGAGGCCCGCGTGGATGCGAGGCGTGGCGCTGCTGGCCGGGTCGCTCGGGCTACACGTCGCCGCCCTCGCCGCGCTGCCCGCGATATTCCCCGCGGCGCCGCCCACGCCGCTATTCGTGGATCTCACGACGCTCGATCAGGCTGCCACCGGGCCCGGGGGCGAGGGGGGCGCGGGCGCCGAGGTCGGCCCGGGGGGCGCGGCCGGTCGCAACGACGACGCGACGGCACACGCTCGACGCCCCACCCCCGCCGCGAGGGCTCGAAGGGCCGAGCCGCCGCCGGTGGAGGCGCCGCGTGCCCTCGCGTCGCTACGCACGCCCGCGCCCAGCTCTCCGCCCACTTCTGCTCCTGCGCCCACGTCCATCGCTCCGCCTTCCGTTGCGCTCGCGCAGGCGCCAATCCCGCCGCCCGTCGTCGCGCCCGCGCCCGCCCCGAGCCCTCCGCCCGCTGTCATCCCCACGCCCAGCGTCGAGACGCCACCCGCGCGCCCGCCCCTTGCCACGCCTCCAGCCGCAGCAACGAGGGAGTCAGGGCTCGACCAGGCGCTGCCGCTCGCCGGCGACGCCGATCGGCCCGCGCCGGGCGGCCCGCGCGACGCCGGCCGCGGGACGCGCACCGATGCGCCCGGTGACGGGAGCGGCGGGGTTTCCGGCCCCGGCGGCTCATCGCTGGCGCTGGCGCGGCCAGGCGCGGGCCCGGGAGCTGGCGGCAGCGTGCCGCCCGAATACGGGGCGTACCTGGCGCGCTTCCGCCAGCGGGTGGAGGAGGCGCTCGTGTACCCGCTGGCCGCGCGGCGCCAGGGCCGCGGCGGCCGCGTGGAGCTGGACGTGCTGCTCGAGCCGAGCGGCCGCGTCACGCGCGTCGACGTCGTGACCTCGTCCGCCAGCGCCGCGCTCGACGACGCCGCGGTCGACGCGGTAAAGACGGTGGAGGCGATCCCGTTCCCCGTGGGACTCCCGCGCCGCCCGCTGCTCGTGCGCATTCCGCTCGTGTTCCAGCTGCGCTGAGCGGGAGGGTTTGCGCGTGACGGTGCTTCTGCTCGCCCTGGCCCTGGACCTGGCGCTGGGGGAGCCGCCGAATCGCTGGCACCCGGTGGCCTGGGTGGGGGAAGCGCTCGGCGCGGGCCGCCGCGCCCTGGGCAGCGCCACCCGTCCCGTGCTGCTGCTGGGGGGCGCCCTCGTCGTGATGGTCGTCGCCGCGCTCGCGGCCGGCGCCGTGCTGCTGATGGAGCGCCTCCTCGAGCCGTGGCCGCTGGCGCGCATCGCCGTGGACGCGTGCCTGCTCAAGGCGGCGCTCTCCCTGCGCGCCCTCTTCGAGGCGGTGCGGCGCGTGCGCGCGGCGCTCACACGCGGCGATCTCGTGGGAGCCCGCGCGTCCCTGGGCGCGGACCTCGTCAGCCGTCCGACGGCTGATCTCTCCGCGGAGCTTGCGGGCTCCGCGGCGGTCGAGTCACTCGCCGAGAACCTCACCGACAGCCTGATCGCGCCGCTGCTCTTCTTCGCGATGGGCGGGGTGGCGGCCGCGTGGGCCTATCGAGTGGTCAACACGGCGGACGCGATGATCGGCTATCGCGACGGCGAGCTCGAGTATCTCGGCAAGGCGGCGGCGCGACTGGACGACGTGCTGAACTGGATGCCCGCGCGGCTTGGCGCGCTGGCGATCGTGGCGGGCGCGGCCCTCGGGGGCGGCTCGCCCGCGGGCGCCTGGCGCACGCTGCGCCGCGACGGCGGCCGCACCGCGAGCCCCAACGCGGGCCTCACCATGGCGGCCATGGCAGGCGCGCTCGGCGTGACGTTGACCAAGCCCGGGTACTACGCGCTGGGCGAGGGAGCGGCGCCCGACCCCGCGACGATCGGCCGCGCCTGTCGCGTGGCGGCCGCGGCGCTCGGGATCGTGATCGTCCTGGCCCTCGCGCTGCTCCGGGTGCTCCGATGACGGGCCGTGCAACGCCCGCGATCATGCTCCAGGGGACGGGCTCGCATGCCGGCAAGACCGTGCTCGCGGCCGGGCTCTGCCGGCTCCTCGTGCGCGCAGGGCTGCGCGTGCTGCCGTTCAAGGCCCAGAACATGTCCAACAACGCCTGGGTCACCGACGAGGGCGGGGAGATGGGGTGGGCGCAGGCCATGCAGGCGGAGGCGGCGGGCGTCGCGCCGGTGGTGGACATGAATCCGGTGCTGCTCAAGCCGGAATCGGACCAGCGCTGCCAGGTCATTCGCCTCGGCCGCCCGCTCGCGACGGTAGCGGCCCGCGAGTACGCGCGGCTCGGCCCCCGGCTCTGGCCGGCGATCGCCACGAGCTACGCGCGGCTCGCGCGCGCCGCGGACGTGCTCGTGATCGAGGGCGCGGGAAGCCCGGCTGAGCCGAACCTCATGCGGCGGGACCTGGCCAACATGCGAGTGGCCCGGCTGGCGCGCGCCCGCGTGCTCATCGTTGGCGACATCGACCGGGGCGGGGTATTCGCGAGCCTCGCCGGGACGATGGCGCTCTTGCCGGCCTCCGAACGCCGACTCGTCTCGGGCTTCATTCTCAACAAGTTCCGAGGTGATCCTTCACTTCTCGGTCGAGCAGCCCACGACCTCCGCCGCCGCACGGGGAAGCCCGTGCTCGGTGTGATTCCGCTCCTGTCCGGCCTCGGGCTGCCGGAGGAGGATTCGCTCGGCCTGGAGCGCCCCCGGATCACGCGGGCAGCCCCGGCCGACCTGCGCATCGTGGTGCTCCGTCTGCCCGCGATCGCGAATGCCACCGATCTGACCCCCCTCGAGGCGGAGCCCGGCGTGACGCTGTCCTACGCGGAACGGCCGGCTGATCTCGCGGAGGCCGATCTCCTCGTGCTACCCGGCTCGAAGGACACGCTCGCCGATCTCGCCCATCTCGTGGCGGGCGGCTTCGTGCCGAGCATCCGCGAGCACGCCGCGGCGGGCCGCCCCGTGCTCGGTATCTGCGGCGGCTATCAGATGCTGGGCGAGCGCGTGGAGGACCCGGATCACGTCGAGCGCGGCGGCGCCGCCCCCGGGCTCGGGCTGCTCCCGGTGACGACTCGACTCCGCAAGCCCAAGACCACGCGGCGCGTGCAGGCGCGCTGGCTTCCCGATGGTCCCGTGTTCGACGGCTACGAGATCCACGCCGGCGCGACCGTGGCGAAGCCGGCAGCGCGCGCGCTGGCCGAGGTGGACGGGCGGCCCGTCGGGGCCGCCGCGCCGGAGGGCCGCGTCTGGGGCCTCTACGTGCACGGCCTGTTCGACTCGGCAGCTTCACGCCGCCATGTCCTGGCCTGGGCTGGCGCCCCGGCGGCGCGGCGCGGGACCGGCGATCACCGGGTCGTCCGTGAGGCGGCCTATGATCGGCTGGCGGACGCGCTCGAAGCCTCCGTGGGATCGACGGTAATCCGGCGCCTCCTCGGACACTGATTCACCTGAAATAGCTTCGTGGGGATTCCCGGCGGGAGGTATCATTTTCCATCGCCGCCACGCGCGGCGTTTTTTGTCTCTCACGGAGGAGTCCAGGGTGGCCATCACCGACGTGCTGACGGACGCGTTTCGCCGGGCGCTCGCCCGCAAGGGGCTGCCCGAGCCGAAGTCCGTCATCTGGCAGGTGCCGCGCGGCGGTCAGGCCACGTTCAACTACGCCACGCCCTCGGCCATGGCCTATGCGAAGGAGCATGGGCTGGAAACGGCCGCGGTCGCCGAGTCGATCGCCGCGGAGCTCGAGGCGCTCGCCGAGGTCGCGACCGCCGAGGTCGCGGGCCCCGGCTTCATCAACGTGCTGCTCGCGCGCGACTCCGTCTCGGCGCAGCTGCGCGGCGTGCTCGCGGGCGGCGCCCACTATGGCGCGAGCCGGGCCTCATCGGGACGGCGCTACCGGCTCGAGTTTGTATCGGCCAATCCCACCGGCCCCCTGGTGATCGTCAACGCGCGCGCGGCGGCGGTGGGCGACGCGCTCGCCCGCATCCTCCGCTCGCAGGGCGCGGACGTGGAGTCCGAATACTACGTCAATGACGCCGGCAATCAGTTCCAGGCCCTGGCGGCCTCGGTGGAGGCGCGGCTGCGCCAGGCCCTCGGCGAGCCGGCCGAGATTCCCGAGGGCGGCTACCCGGGCGAGTACCTGGTGGAGCTGGCGGAGTCCTGGCTGGCGCGCGACGCTGAGGGGCTCCGCGCCCTGCTCGCCCGGCCGGAGGCCGAGCGCCGCGAGCGCCTCGGCCGCGACGCGGTGGCGGCGATGGTCGCCGGCCATCGCAGCGTGCTCGGGGCCTACGGCACCGAGGTGGATCGTTGGGTGCACGAGGCGGCGGACGTGCGCGCGACGGGTCTCCCCGAGCGCGCGATCGCGCTGCTCACTGCGGGCGGGCACACCTACGAGCAGGATGGGGCACTCTGGTTCCGCTCGACCGCGCTCGGCGACGACAAGGACCGCGTGCTCCGGAAGTCGGATGGCGAGCTCACATACTTCGCCGTCGACATCGGCTTCCACCACTTCGTCAAGTTCTCGTCCACCGATCACGTGATCGACTTCCTGGGCCCCGACCACCACGGCTACATCGGGCGTCTGCGCGCGGCGATGCGGGCCCTCGGCCACCCCGACGAGGCCTTCGACATCCTCATCGTCCAGCTCGTGACGCTGCTGCGGGACGGCCAGCCGGTGCGCATGTCCAAGCGCCGGGGCGAGTTCGTGCTCATGGAGGAGCTCCTGGAAGAGGTGGGCCGCGACGCCGCCCGCTTCACGTTCCTCACGCGGCGGCACGACAGCCCGCTCGAGTTCGACCTCGCGGTGGCGACGCGGCAGAGCGCGGACAACCCGGTCTTCTACGTGCAATACGCGCACGCGCGCGTGGCGAGCCTGTTCCGCACCGCGGCCCAGCAGGGGATCGCGATACCCGACTGGCCCGGGGTGGACTTCTCCTCGCTCGAGCTGCCGGAGGAGCAGGCTCTCATCAAGCGCGTAATCCAGTTCTCCGAGGTGGTCACCGCGGCCGCGCGCGCGCGCGAGCCGCATCGCCTCGCCTACTACTTGACCGAGCTGGCGGGAGAGTTCCATCCCTACTACAAGGCGCACCGGATCATCACCGAGGACCGCGCGAGCACCCTTGCGCGCCTCGGGCTGGCCGCCGCGGTGGGGCAGGTCGTCCGGAACGGCCTGGGACTCCTCGGCGTCTCGGCACCCGAGAGCATGTAGGAGGAGTCCATGAAGCGTGGGCGGAGCAGCAGCGGCGGCGCGTTCCAGCGAATCGGTCTGGCGCTCGCCGCGGTGATCATCCTCACCCTGACCTTCACGCTCGGCGTGCTGGTGGGCCGGCAATGGGGCGGGCGCGCCGCCTCGGACGCCGCCGAGAGCCCGCGGAAGGCGCAGGCCCTCACGCGCCGCGGACTCGCGGAATCCGAGGGCGCGCGCCCGCGTGAGCTCCAGGAGAAGCTGACCTTCTATCAAACCCTCACCGCGCCCGTGGGCCCGATCGGCCAGTCCAACCGCGCGCGCACCGAGGACAAGGGCAAGAGCCCCGCGCCGGCGCCCAGCCTGGCCCCGAGCGCCGCGCCCGTGGCGAGCGGCGCCGGGGCGCCCGCGCTTCCCGCCGCGCCGAGCGCGAGCCTCCCCGCAGCGCCGTCCGCCAGCGCGGCCGCCTGGACCGTGCAGGTCGGGGCGTTCAAGAGCCGACAGCAGGCCGACGAGGTCCAGAGGCGGCTCACCGAGGCGGGCTTCCCCGCGGTGCTGTCCCCGGTCACGCTCGACGACGGCCAGTCGCGCTACCGGGTCCGCGTGGGCGGCGCTCGCTCGCGGGGCGAGGCCGAGCTGCTCGCGCAGCAGGTGCGCGCGCGGCTTCCTCTCACCGCGCTCGTCACCGCCAACTAGCGGCAGCCATGCCGGAGGGCCGGCCCGGAAAAGTACTGATCGCCCGAGAGGAGATCGCCGAGCGTGTGAGCGAGCTCGGCCGCGCCATCGGCCGTGAGTACGCGGGACGCAACCCGCTGCTCGTGGGCGTCCTCAAGGGCGCCGCCATCTTCCTCTCGGATCTGGTCCGCGCCATCCCCGTGCCCATCGCCATCGACTTCATGGGCGTGAGCTCCTACGGCAGCCAGGTGAAATCCTCCGGCATCGTGCGGCTGACGTCGGACCTTTCGGTCTCGATCGAGGGCCGCGACGTGCTGATCGTCGAGGACGTGGTCGACTCCGGCCGGACGCTCGACTATCTCCGGCGCAACTTCGCCACCCGCCGGCCGCGCAGCGTCGGCGTGTGCGCCCTCCTGGACAAGATCGAGCGCCGCGTGGTGGACGTGGCGGTGGACTACGTGGGCTTCGTGATCCCCGACCACTTCGTGGTGGGGTACGGGTTCGACGTGGGGGGCACCTACCGGGGTCTCCCGGACATCCACATACTCGAACCCTAGCCCGGTCAGGCCCCCGCGTCCCGGGCCCGGAGCCCCGGGGCGTCGATTCGTGGGGGAGGTCCCGGGTATGTCTATCGGGGCGTGTGTTATACTTTTTTCGCCATGAATCCCTTCTACAAGAACCTTGCCCTCTGGATGGTGATCGGCCTCATCGTCATCGTCCTCTTCAACCTGTTCCAGGCCAAGGAGTCACCGCGAGACGAGATCGTCTTCTCGGACTTCCTCAAGAAGGTCGAGACAGGCGAGGTGCGCGAGGTGACGCTGAGGGGCAATTCGGTGAGCGGGAAGCTCGCCAACGGCGAGTCCTTTCGAACGATGACCGCAGATTATCCGGACCTCGTCAAGGCGCTGAAGGATCGTGGCGTGCGCATCATCGTGAAGCCGATAGACGGCAACCCCTCCTACTTCGCGATCTTCCTGCAATGGGTGCCGATGCTCCTCTTCATCGGGGTCTGGATCTTCTTCATGCGCCAGATGCAGGGCGGGGGCGCCAAGGCCCTGTCCTTCGGCAAGGCGCGCGCGCGGCTCATCTCCGAGAAGCAGAACAAGGTCACGTTCCAGGACGTGGCCGGGGTGGATGAGGCCAAGGAAGAGCTGCGCGAGATCATCGAGTTCCTCAAGGACCCGCCCCGCTTCCAGAAGCTCGGCGGCAAGATCCCCAAGGGCGTGCTCCTCGTGGGTCCTCCCGGCACCGGCAAGACCCTCCTCGCCAAGGCCATCGCGGGCGAGGCCAATGTGCCCTTCTTCTCGATCTCCGGCTCCGACTTCGTGGAGATGTTCGTGGGCGTGGGCGCCTCGCGTGTGCGCGACCTGTTCGAGCAGGGCAAGAAGCACGCCCCCTGCATCATCTTCATGGACGAGATCGACGCGGTCGGCCGGCATCGCGGCGCGGGCCTGGGCGGCGGCCACGACGAGCGCGAGCAGACGCTCAATCAGCTCCTCGTCGAGATGGACGGCTTCGAGACCAACGAGGGCGTGATCCTCATCGCCGCCACCAACCGGCCCGACGTGCTCGATCCCGCGCTGCTGCGGCCGGGACGCTTCGACCGGCAGGTCGTGGTGGCCCGTCCCGACGTGAAGGGCCGCGAGGAGATCCTCAAGGTGCACTCGCGCCGGATCCCGCTCGCGCCGAAGGTCGAGCTCACCGTGCTGGCCCGCGGCACCTCCGGCTTCTCGGGCGCGGACCTCGCCAACCTCGTCAACGAGGCGGCGCTGCTCGCGGCGCGGCAGGACAAGAAGGTCGTGGAGATGATCGACTTCGAGAACGCCAAGGACAAGGTGCTGATGGGCGTCGAGCGCCGCTCCATGATCATCCCCGAGTCTGAGAAGCGCACCACCGCCTATCACGAGGGCGGGCACGCGCTGGTGGCGTATCTGCTTCCCGGCGCCGATCCGCTGCACAAGGTCACGATCATCCCGCGCGGGCGGGCCCTCGGCCTCACCATGCAGCTGCCCACCGACGACCGCTACAGCTACTCGCGCGAGTACCTGATCAACCAGATCACGATCCTCCTGGGTGGCCGCGCCGCCGAGGAGCTGGTGTTCCAGCAGCAGACCACCGGCGCCGGCAACGACCTCGAGAAGGCCACCGAGATGGCGCGCAAGATGGTCTGCGAGTGGGGCATGTCGGACAAGATGGGCCCGCTCACCTTCGGCAAGGGGGAAGAGCACATTTTCCTTGGACGAGAAGTCTCGCGTCCCAAGGACTACAGCGAGGACACCGCGGTCCTGATCGACTCCGAGATCAAGCGCATCGTCACCGACTGCGCCACCCGCGCCCGGCAGCTCCTCGAGACCAACCTGGAGAAGCTCCATGCCCTCGCCCGCGCCCTCCTCGAGCGCGAGACCCTCGACGGCGAGGAGATCAACCGTATTCTCATCACGCGACCCTTCCAGGAGGCGCCGGCCCCGGCCTAGCGCTGGAGCGGCGTGGATCCTCGGCCAGAGCGATGAATCGCGCGTCCCTGGCGGGGCTGATGCTGGGGGACGGGCGCGACGTGGCGGTGATGGGCGCCCTCAATCTGAGCCCTGACTCGTTCTACGCGGGCTCGGTCATGACCTCCCGGGACGCCCTGCTCGCCGCCGCCGACTCGATGGTCAGCCAGGGCGCGGCCATCCTCGACGTCGGCGCCATGTCGACCGCGCCCTATCTCGCTGGCGAGATCGAGCCGGCGCAGGAGGCCGACCGCCTGGGCGACGCCCTGCAGCTCCTCGTGGGCAAGCTCGGCGTGCCCGTGTCCGCGGACACGAGCCGGGCCGAGCCGGCGCGCGCGGCGCTCCAGGCGGGCGCCCGGATCATCAACGACGTGCGCGGCCTCAGCGCCGACCCGGGCTTAGCGCGGGCAGTGGCGGAGGCGGGGGTTGGGCTCATCGTGATGGCCTCGGAGCGCGGGGGCCACGAGGGCATGGCCCCGATCGACACGGTGACCGAGCTTCTGGCGGAAAGCCTCACCCTGGCCGCGCAGGCCGGCATACCCGCCGAGCACATCGTCGTCGATCCCGGCATCGGCTTCTTCCGTCGCCGGGGCATGCCCTGGTACGAGTGGGACTGCCGCATCCTCGGCGACCTCGGCGCGCTGCGCGCGCTGGGCCGGCCCCTCTGCGTGGGGGTCTCCCGCAAGTCCTTCATCGGCGCCCTCGACCTGCGCGCAATCGAGCCGGCGGACCGGCTGCCCGGCTCGCTCGCCGCCACCGCCGCCGCCGTGCTCGGCGGTGCGCACCTGATCCGCACTCACGACGTGGCCGCCACCGTCCAGGCGGTGCGGGTCGCCCAGGCCATCGGCCGCACGGGTGGCTGCGCATGAGCGCCGTGCTGGCCGTCATCCAGTCGTTCCGGCTGCGCGACGCGGTGGACATCATCCTCGTGGCGGTGGTGATCTACCGCGTGCTCGTGATGTTCCGCGGCACCCGCGCCGTGCAAATGCTGGCGGGGCTGGGGGGCCTCATGATCGCCTCCTTCCTCGCCCGCCGGCTCGACCTCTTCAGCACGAGCTGGATCCTGGAGAACTTCTGGTCGGTGTGGGTGCTCGCCCTCGTGGTGCTGTTCCAGCCCGAGTTCCGCCGGGCCCTGGCGCAGATCGGCCAGAGCCCGCTGCTGCAGGCGCTGCTGGGCGCCCGCGGCGAGCAGCAGGGGCATGTGATCGACGATGTGGTGAAGGCGGCGGAGTCGCTCGCGGCCAAGCGCATGGGGGCGCTCATCGTCCTCGAGCGCTCCACCGGACTCCGCAACTACGCCGAGCTCGGGGTGCCGCTGGACGCGCTCGTTTCCTCCGACCTCCTCGTGAGCCTGTTCCTCCCGTACTCGCCGCTTCACGACGGCGCCGTGTTCATCCGCGACAATCGCGTGGCGGCGGCGGGCTGCTTCCTGCCGCTGTCCCGCAACACGCAGCTGGGTCGCGCGCTCGGGACGCGCCATCGCGCCGCGGTCGGGCTATCCGAGGAAACCGATGCCGTGGTGCTCGTGGTGTCCGAGGAGAGCGGTCGCATCTCGCTCGCCGTGGGCGGCCACATGGAGAGCCCGCTGGACCGCGAAGCGCTGCGGCAGCGGCTCGGCGATCTCTTCGCTCTCGCCGGCGCGCCCACGCCCCGCCGCACCGGTTTCCGCCTCCCCGCGTGGGAGTGGCTGCGCAAGTGAGGCGCCTCCTCCGGCACTGGGAGCTCAAGCTGGCGGCGCTGGTCCTCTCCTTCGCGCTTTGGGTCTTCGTCATGACGTCCGAGAAGGCCGAGGTGGTCATGGCGGCTCCCGTGGAGCTCGACGCCATCCCGCAGGGCCTGGAGGTCGTGGGCGACCGGCCGGACAGCGTGGACGTGCAGCTCCATGGTCTCCGCGCCGTCCTCGCCCGCGTGGGTCCCGAACAGGTGCGGGCGCACGTGAGCCTGGCCGGGGCGCGGGCGGGCGAGGTGGTGGTCCGCCTCGTGCCCGACCAGATCTCCGCGCCCACCGGGGTGACAGTGCTGCGCGTGAGCCCCTCCCGCGTGCGCGTGGTGCTCGAGAGGCGGCGCGCGGAGGTCCGTCCATGAGTCGCCTTTTCGGCACCGACGGAATCCGCGGGCTCGCCAACGCCGAGCCCCTCACCACCGAGCTGGCCTTTCGCCTGGGTCGCCAGCTCACCGCGACCCTGATCGAGCACCACCGCGTGTTGAAGGTGCGCCTGGTCGTGGGGCGGGACACGCGGCAATCCGGGCCCATGCTGGAGGGCGCGCTGGTGGCGGGCGCGATGTCGGCGGGCGCGGACGTGTTCGCGGTGGGCGTGCTGCCGACCCCGGGCATTGCGTATCTCACGCGCTATCTCGAGGCGCACGGCGGCGTCGTGATCTCGGCCTCCCACAATCCGTACGAGGACAACGGGATCAAGATCTTCTCCTCGGAAGGCGCGAAGTTCCCCGACGCGTGGGAAGACGAGATCGAGAGCCGCCTGCGCGGGCCCGACCACGCCCCCAAGCCCACGCGCGCCGACGTGGGGCGGCTCATTCCGTACCGGCACGAAGCGGAGGCGGACTACGCCGCGCACGCCGAAGGCACCTTCCCGTTCGACCTCCGCGGCCTCCACCTGGTGCTCGACTGCGCGCACGGCGCGACCTACCGGGTGGCGCCGCGCGTCTTCGAGTCGCTCGGCGCCAAGGTGACGGTGCTGGGGGCGGAACCCGACGGGCAGAACATCAACCGTGGGGTGGGGGCGCTGCACCCGGAGAGCCTGCAGGCCCGCGTCCGCGGATTGGGCGCCGACCTCGGCGTGGCCTTCGACGGCGACGGCGACCGGCTCATCTGCGTGGACGAGACGGGCGCGGCGCGCGACGGGGACTTCGTGTTGGCGATCTGCGGCCGGCACCTGGCCGCGCAGGGGCGTCTGACCGAGCGGGTCGTCGTGAGCACGGTCATGGCCAACCTGGGGCTCGAGCACTCGCTGCGCGAATCGGGCATCCGCGTGGTCAAGACCCAGGTGGGCGACCGCTACGTCCTGGAGGAGATGGTGCGCATCGGCGCGGTGCTGGGCGGCGAGCAGTCCGGCCACCTGCTCTTCCTCGACCACGCGACCACCGGAGACGGCATCGTCTCCGCGCTCCAGGTGCTCGCCGTGATGCGGGAGACCGGTCAGCCGCTGTCCGCGCTGGCCCGCTGCCTCACGAAGTTCCCCCAGGTGCTCGTCAACGTGCCCGTGCGCGCCAAGCCGCCGCTCGATTCCATCGAGGGACTGCATCCGCGCATGCAGAGGCTCGAGGGCGAGATGAACGGCGCCGGTCGCATCCTGCTGCGCTACTCGGGCACCGAGCTCTTGGCGCGCGTCATGGTCGAGGGGCAGGAGCAGACCCAGATCGAGAGCATCGCCCAGGAGCTCGCCGGCATCATCCACCGCGCCATCGGCCCGTGAGCGCGCCCGCGGGGGAGTCGATCCGCGGCATCGGCGTGGACCTGGCGAAGATCGACCGGTTTCGTCGCATCGTGGCGCGGTGGGACGAGCGCTTCATCCGCCGCGTGTTCACCGACGGCGAGATCGCCTACTGCCAGCGGCATCGCGATCCCGTGCCGCACTTCGCCGCACGCTTCGCCGCCAAGGAAGCGGCGCTGAAGGCGCTCGGCACCGGGCTTTCCATGGGCGTGAGCTGGCGGGAGCTCGAGGTGCGGCGCGAGCGAGGGCAGGCCCCGACCATGGCGCTCTCCGGCCGTTCGGCCGCCATCGCGCAATCGCGCGGAGCCACCCGCGTCCTCGTCTCGCTGACCCACGACGGCGACTACGCGTTCGCCCAGGTGATGCTGGTCGGCGAGGGCCCCGCGCCGGGTCGCGGCGGTCCCGCACCTGCGCCGCGCGCCGCCGGAGCCTGACGGTGCGACCGGTCTTCACCGCGGCGGAGATGCGGGCGCTGGACGCCCGCGCCATCGCGAGCCTCGGCATCCCCGGCCCGCGGCTCATGGAAAACGCCGGCACGGGAGCGGCGCGCGTCATCGCGCGTCGCTGGGGCCCCCTGCGGCGCCGTGACGTGGTGATCCTCTGCGGCAAGGGCAACAACGGCGGCGACGGCTTCGTGGTGGCGCGCCGGCTGCGCGCGGCGGGAGCGCGCGTGCGCGTCTTCCTCTTTGCCCGCCGCGCGGAGGTGCGCGGCGACGCCGCGCTCGCCCTTCGTCGCTGGAGGGGCCGCGTGGAGGAGGTCGCCAGCTCCGCGGGCGTGACGGCGGCGACCGAGGCTGCGGGGCGCGCGGACATCGTCGTGGACGCGCTGCTGGGCACCGGCGTCGAGGGACCCGCGCGCGGCCTGATGGGCGACATGATCGCGCGCCTCGAGACGCCACGGCCCGCGGGGCGCCGCGCGCCGCGCGTGGCCGCGCTGGATCTGCCCTCGGGCCTCCCGTCGGATCACGGCGCGCTCCCCGGCCCGACCGTGCGCGCCGACCTGACCACGACGTTTGCCGGCCTCAAGCGCTCGCTGCTGCTCTATCCCGCCGCCGCCCGAGCCGGCGAGGTCGTGGTGGTTCCGATCGGCATCCCCGAGCCCGAGGTGGGGCGTGGGATCCGCACCTTCGCGGGCGAGGAGGCGGACGCGCGCGCGCCCTTCGGCCCGCGCCCGCCCGACGCCCACAAGGGCACCTACGGCCATCTCCTCGTGGTGGCGGGCTCGCTCGGAAAGACCGGCGCGGCGGCCCTCGCGTCCCGCGCGGCCCTGCGCGCCGGCGCCGGTCTCGTCACCGCCGCGGTCCCGGCGTCGCAGCAGCCGGTCGTGGCGATGCTGGGCGCCGAGTACATGACCGAGGCGCTGGCCGAGCATCCCCACGGGTTCCTGGGCCGGGCCGCGGCGGCCCGCGTGCGCGAGCTCGCCGAGACCATGGATGCGGTCGCGCTGGGACCGGGGCTCTCGCTCGCGGACGAGGCGCAGGCCCTCGCGCGCGAGCTGATCGCCTCGCTGCCCCGCCCGATGGTGGTGGATGCCGACGCGCTCTCAGCCCTCGCGGGCCATCTCGCCCTGCTCAAGGACGCGGCGGGCCCGCGGGTGCTGACCCCGCATCCCGGCGAGATGGCGCGGATGCTCGGCGTAACGGTCGGGGATATTCAGACCGACCGCCTCGAGCGCGCTCGCGACTTCGCCGCCTCGCACCACGTCTGGCTCGCCCTCAAGGGCGCGGGCACCGTGGTCGCCGGGCCCGACGGCACCGTCTGGATCAATCCCACGGGGAATCCCGGGATGGCCAAGGGAGGCTCGGGCGATGTGCTCACCGGGATGACCGGGGCCTTCCTCGCGCGCGGTCTCGAGCCACTGGCCGCGCTCCGCGCCGCCGTGTACCTGCACGGCATGGCGGGCGACCTCGCCTGCGATCTCGTGGGCGAGGAGGGCATGATCGCCGGCGACATCGTGGAGGCCATTCCGCGGGCCCTGACGCCGGCGCGCGGATGAGCGGGCGCGAGCGCGTCGCGCGCAGCGTCGAGGAGACGCAGGCCGTGGGCGAGGCGCTCGGCGCGCGGCTGGGGCCGGGCGCGGTGGTGGCGTGCGTGGGTGAGCTGGGGGCAGGGAAGACGTGCTTTCTCCAGGGCGTCGCCCGTGGTCTCGGCGTGACAACCGACGTCACCAGCCCGACCTTCGTGCTGGTCAACGTCTATCGCGGGCGGATGCCCGTCTATCACTTGGATGCCTATCGCACCGAGAGCCTGCTCGAGGTCGTGGACCTCGGCCTCGAGGAGATGCTGGACGGCGACGGCGTGACCTTGATCGAGTGGGCGGACAAGGTACGGCCGCTGCTACCGGCGCGCGCCATCGTGGTCCGCATCACCGGCCTGGGCGACGAGCCCCGGCGCATCGAGGTGGAGGAGCCGGGAGCCGAGGCGTGACGCCGGAGCCGGGAGACGCGGGCGCGGCCCGGCGGGCGCGCCTCGTCCTCCTGGTCTTCGCCGCGTTCGTCGTGTACGGCTCCTTCTTTCCGTTCTCGTTCCGCGTGGATCCGGTCGAGGTGCAGCGGGACCTCGCGGGCTTCTGGTCCACGCTCGCGTTGTTCGACGCGCGGGGGCGGCGGCTCTTCTCGATCGCCGATCTCGTCAGCAACGTGCTGCTGGGGGTGCCCGTGGGCGCACTCCTGTTGCTGGGGGGCCTCGTCGGACGCGGGATCGTGACGCGCGGGGCCGGCGCGCTGGTGGTCGAGGCGCTGTTCGCCGGGACGGTCGAGGTCGGGCAGATTCTCGCGCCGACCCGCACCGCCTCGGCGCTCGACGTCCTCGCGCAATCGGCGGGGGCGGTCGCCGGCGCCCTGGGCGCGCACGGCACCGGCACCGCGGCGGCGCGCAGGCTGGAGGCCTGGCTCGCGACGCGGCTGCGCGAGCGCCCCGCCCTCGTGGTGGTGGCCGTCCTCGCTGGCCTCGTCGCCGCCGACGCCCTCTATCCCTACGCCGTCACTCTCGACGTCTCGACGGCCTGGGGCAACCTCCGCCGGGCCCAGTGGCAGCCGCTGGCGACCCTCTCCGGGCGTCCCTGGGGCCCTCTGCTGGTCGATCGACTGCTGCCCTATGCCGGGATGGCCTTTGCCGCTCGCTGGGCCCTTGCGGCGCCGTCGGCGTCCCCCCGGCCGGGGAGCGGGACCGCCGTGGCGCTCGCGCTCCTCCTCTGGGCGGCGGCCCTCGAGGGCGGCAAGCTCTTGATCGTGGGACGGGCGCCGAGCGTGGACAACGTGCTCGTGGCCGCCCTGGGTGTCCTCCTTGGGCTCGTGGCGTTCGCGACATGGGCGGGATCGACGAGGGCGGCCGGCCGTGGGGCGCGGGCCGTCGTCGGGCTCACCGGGGCGGCGCTCGTCTACCGCGAGCTGGCGCCGTTCGACTGGGTGCTCACGCGCGCCCATGCCGCCGCCAAGTCGGGGCGCATCGAGTGGATCCCGCTGGCCTCCTACTTCTACGCGGATCCCCAGAGCGCGCTCTTCGATCTCTTCACCAAGCTCGTGTGGAGCGGCGCCTTCGGCGCCTCGCTGCGCGCCGCCGGCGCCCACAGGCCGTGGGCCTGGACGCTGGCCCTCGGCCTGGTCCTCGAGAGCCTGCAGGTCGTCCAGGTCTCGCACGTACCCGCGGTGGGCGATGTCCTCGCGTTCGGCGCGGGAGCCGCGCTCGGCGCGCGTCTGCTCGACGGCGTCCGGCGCTGGCGCCCGGATGTATCCATCGCAGGACATTGACCGGCGGTGGCGCCGCGGCGCACAGTCGCAGCATGCCCGGCGGGACGCGGATCGAGGAATGGCCCCTCGAAGAGCGCCCGCGCGAGCGCCTCTACCATCAGGGCCCGGCCGCCCTCGCCGACGCCGAGCTGCTCGCCATCCAGCTCGGCGCGGGCACGCGCGGGCGGAACGTGGTGGAGCTGGCCCGCGATCTCCTCGTGAGCTACGGCTCGCTGTCCGCGCTCGCGACGCGCGGGGTCGCCGAGCTGGCCGGCCGGCCGGGGCTGGGCCGGGCCAAGGCGGTGCGGCTGGCCGCGGCATTCGAGCTCTCGCGCCGGCTCCGCTCGCGAAACGGCCACGGGGCGGGACGTGCCCTGCTGTCGAGCCCGGCCGAGGTCTACGCGCGCTACGGTCCGCTGATGGAGGACCTCGACAAGGAGGTGTTCCGCATCGCCTTGCTCGACGCGCAGAACGGGCTCCTGCGCGACGTGGTGGTGTCAGAGGGCACGCTGTCCGCGAGCCTCGTCCACCCCCGCGAGGTCTTCAAGCCGGCCATCGTCGAGTCCGCCGCCTCGCTGATCCTGCTCCACAACCATCCCAGCGGCGATCCCACGCCGAGCCGCGAGGACCTGCGCCTCACCCGGCAACTGGTAGAATGCTCCCGACTGCTGGAGCTGCACATCCACGACCACGTGGTGATCGGGCGCGGGCGCTTCGCGAGCCTGGCCGAGCGGGGGGAGCTATGAACGTGCACGGCGTGGGACACGTCGTCTTGAAGGTGCGGGACCTCGACCGGTCGGCGGCATTCTACACGGGCGTGCTCGGGCTCAAGGAGGTGGGCCGCCTCGGCGACCGGATGGTCTTCTTCTCCGCCACCGGCCGCAATCACCACGACCTCGCCTGCCTCGCGGTGGGCGCCGACGCGCCCGCGCCGCCGCCGGACGCGGTCGGGCTCTACCACGTCGCCCTCAAGGTGGGCGACAGCCTCGAGGAGCTGCGCGAGGCCAAGGCCGCGCTGGACCGGCACGGGTTAGCCATTCGCCAGGTACGGGACCACGAGGTGAGCCAGTCGATCTACCTCGACGATCCCGACGGCAACATGGTGGAGCTCTTCGTGGACGCCGACCCGGCGATCTGGGCGGCGAACCCGGCCGCGGTGGCGCAGTCGCGCCCGCTAGCCCTTGGCTAGGCGCTCGACTTCCTTCTTGGTCATCGACGGGATTCGCGCAAGCAGACCCTTCACGCGCCGCTCGGAGGCGTGGTCCGCGAGGATCAGCTTCTTCGACTTCGTCCCGTTCACGATGTAGGCGACCCAGTCGTCCAGGCTCGGGGTGCCGCGCCACGCCACGGTGAGCCCGCTGAGGCGCATGCGCTTCTTCCCTTCGACCTTCGCGAGCGGCTTTCGACTCGCCTCCATACTTCCCGTCCCCTCATCTTCGAGTGCACCGCAGGGCTGCTCGCCGGCTTCACGCGTGCGCGGCGTCGAAGCCGCTCGCAGAGAGCACAAACTTAGGAACCGTGCTCGGTCGTGTCAAGAATTCGTTTCGCCGCTGAAAATGCGCCTTCGTGCGCACGCATGACGCGGAACACGCGTCAATGCTGGCCTCCGTCATATACCTCGTAGCGGTGGACGGCCGGAACGTCACATTCTCGCGACGTCTTTGTGAAGGGGCGTCAAATCGTCCTATTTTCGCGGCTGTGGATGCCTGTGGATAAGTGGATAACCTGGGGACTATTTCTGGTCGGCCGCCAGGGCCTCGAGGATTCGCCGGGCCAGGAGAGGGCCCTCCGTGATGAACGCCGTGAAGTAGCCGCACGCGTCGGCGCCGGCGGCCAGGGCCTGCCGGGCGGTGTCGGGCGAGTGGATCCCGCCGGTGGCGATGATCTCGAGCGCCCGCCCGAAGCGCGCCCGGAGGCTCCGCACGTTCTCGAGCATCGCGGGAAAGATGGCGGGGCCGGAGAGGCCCCCCGCGCGCTGCGAGAGGCGCGGCTCCTCGATGCGGTGCGTGTTCCCGTAGTTCACGATGGAGAGCCCGGCGTCGAGCGCGGCCGGCACGATCGAGCGGAGGTTCTCCTCGTGGAAGTCCGGCGAGAGCTTCACGATGACGGGCTTCAGCGTGGCATCCCGCACCGCGGCGAACACCCGGCGCAGCTCGGATGGCTTCTGCGACCATTCGTAGACGAGCCGGGTGTTGGGGGACGAGATGTTGATCTCGACGAGGTCGCCGTACGGCGCGAGGCCCGCCACCACCTCCACGTACTCCTCCGCGGACTCGCCCGCGGCGGCCACGATGAGCGGCACGCGGTGCAGCAGCCCGGCGAGCGCGCGCTGATACGCGGCCAGCCCCGGATTCTGAAACCCGTTGCAGTTGACGAGGCCCCGCCCCGCCGGGGAGTCGTGCCGCACGAGATTCGGGGGCGGGTGGCCGGGGCGCGGCCGCACCGTGATGCTTTTCGCGGTGACCGCGCCGAAGCCGAGCCCCATCGCGCGCCGAAGGATGCGCGTGTCGTAGTACATCGAGGACAGGATCAGGGGGTTGGGCAGGCGTACCCCGCCCAGGGTGATGGCGAGGCGCGGGTCGTCCAGGCGGAACAGCGAGAGACGATCGAGCGGAGTCAGCCGCAGCGCGCGCTGCCCGAGGGCGATCGCCGTGCGCTCGGGGAGCCGCGCGAGCACGCCGTGGTAGAGCGCGCGGTACACGCGATCGGCGACACGGGCGGTGGCGGCCAATTCGCGGGGAGGATACCCGAGTCCGGGGCCCCTCGCAGGAATTTCAGACGTCGCCGGCGTATGTTAGCCTCCAGGACATGCACCGTCGCACCTTCCTCAGTGCGGTAAGCGCCGGCCTCCTCGCCGCGCCGCTCGCAGCCGAGTCGCAGGAAGCGCGGAAGCCGTCAGGCGGGACCAATCCCATCCCCGTGAACACATGGACCCTCGTCCCGGCATTGCCGGAGGGCACACCGTCGACCACGCGCGCGGGCAAGCACATGCGCGTGCTCTGGGATTCGCGGCGCAGCCGGCACGTCATCACGGCGGGCGATTCCTTCGGCAGCGACGCCGGGCAACCGGCCGTCAGGAGCTTCGACGCCACCACCGGGCTCTCCACTATCCTCTCGCCACCGTGCATCCCGGCGCCGGGTCTCATGCCGAACTGGCCCGATAACGTCGGGTGGTGCCACGACACGAAGCGGGACAAGTACCTCATGTTCCGCGGGTTCTACTTCTGGAACCAGCCGAGCGGGCAGCGCCCCAAGGCCACGCTTACGCCCTCCGCGACCACGGGCACGATCACACTCACGCAGGGCGACGGCAGCAACCGCCCGTTCGAGTCGTGGATGGTCGGGAAGCGCGTGCCGCAGTATAACGCCGCGGGCGGCTCCACGGTGATCGCGCACGCCACCATCACGGAAGTCACCTCGCCCACCGCCGTCGTCGCCACGGTAGGGCTCGCCTTCGCCAACACCAACCCCATCGTCTCGGAGGCGTGGGGCATCGAGAAGATCCGCGGCGGCCGGGCCGATTCGATCTGTGGTCGGAACTTCTACGCGGGCGACACCGGCATCATGAACGGCGACTGCATGTATAGCCCCGCGAGCAACCAGTGGGAGCGGCCGACCTGGCCCGAGAGCCCGGTCGGGCTCGGAAGCGATTCCGCAGGCCCGACTCAGGCCGTATACGACGAGCCATCCGACTCAGTCTATATGCTCAAGAGCGGGGCGGGCATGATGATTCTTCACCGTGCGACCGATACGTGGGAAGTCATTCCCTTCGGCCGTGGCGCGGCAAGCCCCAATGTGTACCGTTCGCAGCTCGTGGTCGCGAATCGATCAGTGTGGGCCTTCAGCAACCGCGGCAAGGGCGCCCAAGCGTTTATCGAATATGTCATCGCCAGCAAGTCGTGGCACGCCTACAACGTGAGCGGCTACGTGGGCACGTTGGATGAGTCGGAGCCGCAGCTCGTGCACGACGATGGGTCGAACGTGCTCTTACACGTGCGCGCCGAGAACCTCACGTCGGACGCGACGCATTTGCACATCTTGAACTTGGCGACAAAGGCCCTCACGGTGCGTCCGATTCCGGTCATCGAGGGAGAGTCGGTCAAGCAGGGGATCACGTTCTGGGATCCACCAACGGGCTCCCTGGGCATCTTCGGTCGCGTCGCGCACAGCGTCCCCGGCAACCCCTGTTACCACTACCGCTACGCGCCATAGGAGCGAGCCATCCACCACGACGGAGGTTGACGCGCCTCGCGTAACCCTGTAGCTTTCCAGACGCGGACGATTAGCTCAGTTGGCAGAGCACCGGCCTCACATGCCGGGGGTCGCTGGTTCAAGTCCAGCATCGTCCACCACTGATCGCGATGAACCCGGAGGGTGACACGCCCCTCCGGGTTTCGTCTGTGTGACCTCTTCGACGCTGTCCCCATTTGACACGGCCTCGACGGCGGTGGATAGTCCGGGTGAGGACACAGAGTGTGAGCGGCCAAAGCCAGACGGCGCGTCTCAAGGACACCCGGATCGGCACAATCGGGCGTCAGACGGTGTGGGGGGTTGCCCGCCAGTTCGAGCGTCTTCGCTATCTCATGTGGTGTCTTCCTCGGAGACCTGACCACTTCGTGGGGGGCATCCGGCTACTCGGTGCCTACAAGCAGCGCGGCTGGTTCCAGTCGCTCAGGACGCACGCTCCCGTGGACCGGAGCGGGAAGTCACTCCCCTGGCTCACGTACGCGGCAATAGACTGGCTCGATAGCGTCCTCCGTCCCGAGCATCGGGTGTTCGAGTACGGCATGGGCGGCTCGACCGTATGGATGGCGGCGCGCGTCCAGTCGGTCTCGAGCGTCGATACCAACGCGGAGTACGTCGCGCACTTTCCCGTCCCCCCGAATGCCCACGTGACGATCGCTGAATGCGGCGGAACGCGCGTCCACGCGGAGCCGGGTGATCCGTACGTGTCGACCATCGAACGGCAAGAGTCACCCTTCGACGTGGTGCTCATCGATGGCGCCGCCCGATTGTCGTGCGTGGAGCCCGCTCATCGGGCACTAGCCCCCGACGGCCTCATCATTTTCGACAACACCGATATACCGACGTATCAGCCGGCGCTGCGACAGCTCGGCGACCTGGGCTACCTCCGCATCGACTTCTTTGGCACGCGGCCGCTGTACAGCATGCTGGGATGCACGTCTGTTTTCAGTCGGGACATGGCGAAGTGGCTGCGAAACGCCACCCCCCCCCACTACTGGGGGCGGTCGATCAGCGAGTTCCCCTGGCACTAGTAGGTTACTGACGCGGAGCGAGCCGGACGGGCCCCTGCCTGGGCTGAGGCTCGGGCAGGGCCGGGGGGACGCAAGGTTTCCGTAGAATCAGGTAGATCCGAGTCGCCCCAACCCCCCTTACTGGGGGGCCGTCTCATGTTAGAGTTTTCTCCGTGCCCTCCTCGTATCCCGTCGAGCGTACGCGGGTGACCAGCCGGCACTCGTTGCTCGTGAAGATCGTCGCCGCGCTTGGGCTGGCGCTCGTCGTCGGTGCGGGCACCGCCTGTACGCAGAGCCCCGAAGTCAGAAAGCAAAAGGCGGTGGAGCGCGCCGAAACCTATCTCAAGGAGGGCAAAGCGAACGAGGCGATCATCGAGCTACGGAACGCGCTCCAGATCGACCAGGACTACGTGCCCGCCCTGCATGCCCTGGGACGCGCCTACGCCGCCAGGGGCTGGTGGGGCGATGCCATCCGCGAGTTCGGCCGGGCAGAGAAGGCTGCGCCCAATTCACTGGCCATCGCGCAGGACCTCGGTCGTGCCATCGTTGAGGCGGGGGCGTTCGCAGACGCCGATGCCCAGGCCACCAAGATTCTCGCGAAGCACCCCCAGGACCCAGTCGCGCTCCACATACGCGCAGCGGCGTGGCTGGGGCAAGGGAAGCCGCGGGAGGCGCTCGAGCTCCTCGACGGCCTCCTGAAGGGAGGCCAGAGCATCCCCGGGGAGACTGCTCCACGGCGCGCGCAGGCCCTCCGGCAGCTCGGGAAGGCAGCCGAGGCCGAAGAAGCGCTTCGTACGGCGGTGAAGGAAAATCCGAAGGACGTTCGTAGCCTGCTGGGTCTTGCGGGCTTCCACCTGTCACGGGGTCAGTTCGCTGAGGCCGAAAAGCTCTACACCCAGGCCAAGGCGATTCAACCCGCCAATCCGGAAATCGCCATGGGGCTCGCCGCGGTCGCGGCGGGCAAGAACCAGCTCGCCACCGCCATCAAGATCCTCGAGGCAGTCGAGGTCCGTGCGCGCACGCCGCGGCTCGTGCTCATGCTGGCGAATTTCTATCTCCGGGCGGATCAACCGACCAACGCGAGCGCGCTCCTGGTCGCCATAGTGGAACGTGCACCCAACTACCGCCCGGCTCGGTATCTCCTAGCCCGCGCATACCTGGCCGGGAATCGTCCTCAGCTCGCCGCGGTGCACTTCGAGGAGCTTCGCAGGCAGTTGCCGGGTGAGGTCACGATCCAGTTCTTCCTGGCCCAGTCCTACGCCCGGGCGGGACGGGCCCGGGAGGCCCTCGCCCTCTTGGACGGCGCGGCTCCGAAGATGGCCAAGGAGCCCCGGTTCCACGTCGAGCGCGGCCGAGTCCTGCTGGTGTTGGCGCGTCTCGACGAAGCCTTCAAGGCGGGCGCCACCGCCAGCGAGCTGAATCCGGAGCTGCCTCAGCCATACCTGCTCATGGGGCAGGTCCGGGCTCGCCAGGGTAACACGAAGGCCGCGCAGGACTATTTCGCCAAGGCTGCGAACGTCGACGCGTCATCCGCTGCGGCACACGTGGCGCTGGGGCGCTTGCGCGCCGCGGAGGACGACTTCGAGGGGGCCTCCCGGGAGTTCGATGAAGCGGTCAAGGCCGACCCGAAGTCGGTGGGCGCGGCTCGCGTCAAGGCGAGCAGCCTCATCCGCCAGAAGAAGATGAAGGAAGCGATTGAGTTCGCGGAGAGCTCCGCCAAGGCCCAGCCGAACGAGGGCGGCTTTCAGACGCTTCTCGGCGCCGTCTATCTGCAGGGCCGGCAGTACGAGAAGGCGAAGGACGCCTACCAGCGTGCCGTGCGTCTAAGCCCGCGGGCTTCGGAACCCCGGATGGGGCTGGTCACTATCGCCATCTTGCAGGGCAAGGAGGAGGAGGCATCAGAGCAGCTCCGGGAGGTGTTGAAGGAGCAGCCGGACCACCCCGCCGCGGTCCTGCTGCAGGCCGGCATGTTGGAGCGCGCGGGCCGATACGACCAGGCCATTTCCGTGATCGAGAATTCGCTCAAGGTAGCCCCAATGCAGACGGCGCTCGCGGTCCAGCTGGCCGAGCTGCTATTGCGCACGGGCCGCTATGACGCGGTCGTCGGGCGCACGACCGAGATCCTGTCCCGGAACCCGGACGCGACTGGGGCCCTCCTCGTGCGCGCCCGCGCGCATCTGGGACGGCGGGACTGGGACGCCGCCGTGAAGGACGCGACAAGCTACGTGCATCTCAACCCGACGGACGCTGGGGGGCACGTGGTTCTCGGGCGCGCGTACTTCGGACAGAGGCAGATCGCGGAGGCCCAGGCCGCTTATCGCGAGGCGCTCAAGCGCAATCCCCAGCTCACGACGGCCAAGGAGGAGCTGGCTGCGGTCAGCGGCGAGAAGCCCGACCCCGCGGAGACTCAAAAGAAGATCACCGCGCTGCGGGCGGCGGTGGAAAAAACCCCCAAGAGCGTCGCCCCTCGCGAGGCGCTGGCGCGAGCGCTGCTCGCGAACGGCGATACCGCCGGCGCGGAAGCGCAGCTCAAGGTGATTCTGGACCAGGCCGCGGGACACCTCGATGCGAATCTGCTGATGGCTCACGTCCGTTTTCAGCAGGGAAAGACCGACGATGCGGTGGCTTACCTCCGCGCGGCCCAGCGCACGAGCCCCGACAATCTCGAGGTCAACGCCGCACTCGGACGATATCTCGTCGCGCAAGGGCGCCGCGAGGAAGGGCTCCGACATCTCGAGGCGGCGCTCCGCGTTAATCCACGACTCCCCGACATCAAGCTCGAGGTTGGAAGCCTCTACGCCCAGATCGGACGGTACGCCGACGCGCAGCGCTTGGCCGACGAGCTCGATCGGGAGTGGCCCAAGCAGCCCGAACCCCTGATTCTCAAGGGCAATGTCCTGCTCGCGCAGAGGGACTACAAGGCGGCCGGGGAGGCGTTCTCCGGCGCGATCAGCCGAGGGCCCAACTATCCAGGGGCGCATCGAGGACTCGCCCAGAGCATGGAGGCCCTCGGTCAGACCGACCGCGCGATCGAGTCGTATCGCAAGGCGCTTCAACTCAACCCGAACGAAGTGATCTCGTTGAACAACCTGGCCTGGATCCTGCTCGAGACGAAGAACCAGCCCGACGAGGCGCTGCCCCTGGCGACGAAGGCCAGGCAGCTCGCCCCCCGCTCGATCGAGGTGGCGGACACGCTGGGCTGGGTCTACTACCGCCGCGCAGACTATGTGGAAGCCGCAAAAGTGCTCAACCTGGCGCTCGAGCAGGCCCCCAACAATGCCCAGCTGCAGTACCACCTCGGCCGGACGTATACGAAGCTGGGCAAGAAAGACGACGCGGTGGCCTCGCTCCGACGGGCAGCCCAACTGGACCCTAAGCTGGCTCAATCCCAGCGGATCGCCGACCTCATCAAGGAGCTGGGCGGCTAGCTGCCTGGTCGGCACGAAGTTTTAATTAATCCAGGGGCTTGAATATACTGTCTTTGTGCCCCGATGGGGGTGCTGACGACTACATATGGTTGACATTGCCCGCAAGAACCTCTTTCACGATCGAACACGATTCCTCATCACCATCGTCGGGGTGACCTTCTCGGTGGTGCTGATCTTCTCCCAGTTCGGGATCTACCTGGGCTTCATGGAGAACGCCTCGATCATCATCGATAACACGCAGGCCGACATCTGGGTGACGTCGAAGAACTCCTCCAACTTCGACTTCGCCGTGCCGTTCGCCGAACGGAAGCTCAACAAGGTGCGACAGACGCCCGGAGTCGTCTGGGCCGACAATCTCCTGCTCGGCTGGGCCAACCTGCGACGGAAGGACGGCGGCCAGGAGAACATCGCCCTCATCGGCTTCAATCCCGACACTGGGGTGGGGGGGCCGTGGCGGCTCGCATCTGGAGACCTTCAGTCGATGAAGGCGAGCAAGGCCATCATCGTGGATGAGTCGGCCTACGGAAAGCTTGGTGTCCTGCAAGTCGGCGACCAGGTCGAGATCAACGAGCAGCGGGTGCGCGTGGCGGGGATCAGCCGCGGCGTGCGAGGGTTCACCACCCTCCCCTACGTCTTCACCTCGTTCCGCGCCGCTCAGATCCTCGATCCCTTCGCGCGCGAGCGCACCGCATTCATCGTGGCACGGGTCGCTCCCGGCTACGAGCCACATGAGGTCGCCACTCGTCTCCGCGAGATCCGGGATGTGGACGTCTACACCAGGGACCAGTACTCGTGGAAGACACGTCTGTACTGGACGTGGGAGACGGGAATCGGGGTGGGCTTCGGGATCACGGTTCTGATGGCGATCATCGTGGGCGTGGTCGTGGTCAGCCAGACCATCTACAGCGCGACCATCGAGCATCTGCGCGAATTCGGCACGCTCAAGGCCATCGGTGCCACGAACCGGGATGTGTACGTGATCATCCTCAAGCAAGCGCTGATCAATGCCCTCATCGGGTACGGAGTGGGCCTGGCGCTGAGCCTGTTCGCGGTGCGCGTGCTCCGTACAACGGGGACGATCCTGGTCATCCCCTTCGAGCTCATGGTTGCGGTCTTCGTGCTGACGATCGCCATGTGTACGGCCGCCTCGGTCGTGTCTGTCCGCAAGGCGCTGAGCGTGGATCCGCTGGTGGTGTTCCGCTCGTGAGCGCGACGCTCGAAGCCGAGATGGTGACCAAGATCTATCGGGAAGGGGCGTTTGAGGTCCCCGCGGTCCAGGACGTGAGCCTCTCCGTCCGCTCGGGCGAGGTGGTGGCCATCCTGGGCCCCTCGGGGAGCGGCAAGACCACGCTCCTGTCGATGCTGGGCTGCATGCTGCGGCCGACTTCGGGCACCATCACCATCCACGGCGAGCGCGTCTCGGATCTCGACGAGTCCGAGCTCCCATGGGTGCGCCGGCGCTACGTGGGCTTCATCTTCCAGAGCTTCAACCTCTTCGCCGCGCTCTCCGCGGCGGAGAACGTCGAGGTGGTGCTCCAGCTCAAGGGCCTCGAGCGGCGACCGCGCCGGACCGAGGCCCTGCGGCTCCTGGACCTCGTGGGCCTGGGCAAGCGGGCCGACTTCCTTCCGCGCGACATGTCCGGGGGTGAGCGCCAGCGTGTGTCTATCGCGCGTGCGCTCGCCGGCGATCCGCCCCTGATCCTCGCCGACGAGCCCACCGCCAACTTGGACGCGAAGAATGGAGAACAGGTGATGAAGATGCTCCACGCCGTCACCCGGTCCGACGGTCGCACCGTGATCATCGTGACCCACGATCACCGCGTTATGCCCTACATCGACCGCAGCGTCCGTATCGAGGACGGAAGGCTGGTGGCATGATGGACATGGTCAAGCGCTTCGTCCTGCTCCTCCTGCTCGTGGGGATCGTGGTGGGGGGTGGGGCCTTCGGTTTCGGCGAGTGGCGACGAGGACAGGCCGATCAGACGGTGACGGTGCGGGTGGGGAAGATCCAGCAGACGGTGGCCGCCATCGGGCGCGTCGAGCCCTATACGGAGGTCACCCTCGCCAACAAGATCCCCGGGCGCATCCGCGAGGTGCTCGTACGGGAAGGTGACCTCATCAAGCGGGGCCAAGTCGTCATCCGCTTTGACGACGCGGAGCCAGCCGCTGGCGTGCTGATGGCGGAGGCACGTGTCCGCACCGCACAGGCTGATGTGCGGCGAGCGGCGCGAGCCGTCGAAAGCGCCCGGGCGCGATGGATCGAGGCCAAGAGCGGCGCTCGCCCCCAGGAGATCGAGCGAGCGCGCGCTGAGCTCGCCGAGGCCAAGGAGCATCAACAGTTCTCCGAGGTGGAACGGGCCCGCATGAAGCGCCTGATGGACAGCGGCTTCGTCGCGCGGGCTCAGTACGATGCCGAGGCGACCAATGCCGAGGTGTGGCGCGCACGCGTGCGGGTGGCTCAAGAGAACCTGAATCTCCTCCTCGCCGGCCCCAAGGCGGAGAAGGTGGCGGCAGCATGGGCCCAGGTGCAGGAGGCCGAAGCCGAGCTGCGGCGCGCGGAAAGCCAGGTCCAGCAGGCGCAGGCGGAGCTGGGAGTGGCCCGGGCCACGCTGGGCTCCACCGTCGTGGAGTCGACGGTGGATGGCAAGGTCACCCGCAAGCTCGTGGAGCCCGGGGAAGCGGTGGACGTCAGCATGCCGCTCATGGTCCTGGGGGACCTGCAGAAGGTCATCGTCAAAGCGGAGGTCGACGAGACCGACGTGGGCAAGCTCTCCCTCGGCCAGAAGGCTGAGATCTCCGCCGACGCATACCCGGGGCGGGTCTTTTCCGGACTGGTCTATGAGATCGGGCAGGCGGTGGGGAAGCGCAAGGTGCGGCCGGAAGATCCCGCCAAGATCCAGGATATGAAGGTGCTGGAGACCAAGATCGAAGTCGTCGACGGCGCCGAGGATCTCAAACTCGGCATGACGGTGGAGGTTCGCATCCTCGTCGCGAATAGGGATCAGGTGCTGGTGATCCCCAGGCGCTTGGTCCCGCCCGGGGCACGTGAGGCCACCGTTCGGGTCCAAGGCCGGAACGGCGACGAGCCGCGTGTGGTCCGGTTGGCCTCGCGTGACGACGAAAACGTCGAGATCCTCGACGGGCTCCGCGCAGGTGAGCGTATCGTAGTGACGACTCGAGGCCGTTAGCCTCGGGGCGTCACCGCTCCGCAATCTCTGTCAGCCGCGGATGAGCCTCAGCGTCCAGTAGTGCGTGGGCGGGGGCGTCTGGGTGCCATCCAAGAGCGTCGCCCTGTGCCCACCGAGAAGCACCAAAGCCCCACGATCGCTGTCGAAGCCGGCCACGTTGCCCTTGAGCGGCGGAGCATTCGTTGGACGGGGCACCACGGTCCACCGGTGGCCCAAGTCTACGTGGCAAAGGTACACGGCCGAGATGTCGCCGCCGAGGTTGGGGATACGTGGATGAATCAGGATGCGGCGAATGGGGTCGAAGACGAGCAGCTTGTCGACTCCGCCATCACCCACGCTGGGCCAGACATACCCGGCCGGGAGGGGAAGCCGCTCGGCGGCCCCCGTGTCGACGTTCACACGCAGCAGACGCGCCTCGAATACATTCTTGATCGTACCGTCGGGCTGCCGAATGCCGATTGTCGAGCCCGCGACCACGTAGACCGAGCGCCCCTGAACATCCAGGGCAGGCTGGCTGAGCGTGGCGAAGGTGTTGGCGATGCGACGGCTATCGGTGCTGGAGGCATCCCCAAGCCTCCGGAGGCTCCAGGTGTTCGTGGCGAGATTCAACTTCTGAAGGTTGTTTCCGGTCGCGCCACTCCAGAAGAACCGGACCACCGTGTCGCGCAGCGGGTCATAGAGTCCAAAATTCGTCACCTGATCGCCCCCGTAGCCGTCGGGAGGGAAGGGCCAGGTGGGGGGGTTCCATGAATTCGTGGCGAGATTGAAGACGCCGCCCTCCTTCGCGAAGGTCCCGTCTGCCTTGAGGTGCTTGAGAATCCGGTTGTCGTCCCGCCCGCACATCGCCTTCACGCGGAAGAAGTCCATGAAGAATCCCGGCATGATGAGCATGCGGTCGCGGTGAGTGTCGTACACCCAGGTGACGTTATCGGGAAACGACGGGAGCCAGTCGGGATACGGACGGCACATTGGCGACAGCCGCGTAGCGCCACCGCCCGCCGTGAAGGCCCAGACGCTGGGATTCCCGTTGTCGGACTCCTCCCGATCGCCCCCCGTGACGACCAGGCGCTTACGCTTCGTGTCATACACCATTCGAGCGTGCTTGCCGCCTGTCGCCATCGGTCCCTGTCCCCTCGCCCAGAGCGGGAAGGCATCCCATCGCGCTGTGAGGTCGGTGTCGGGTACATGCACGCTCGCCGTGAAGGGCGTGCCGGTCGGAGACGGGAACGACGTCGGTGGGATGGGAGTCGGCGTTGGAGTCGGGGTCGGAGTCGGTGTGGGGGTCGGGATGGGAGTGGGGGTGGGAATCGGTCCCGAGGTTGTCGGAGTCGGGATCGGGCTGGGCAGGGGGTTCGGCACCGGCGTTGGCACCGTGGTCGGCGGATTGGAGGATGGCAACGCGATGGGTCCCCACGGAAGCGGGAAGGACCAGACGTTCTCCTTGGCCGATGTCACCACGTAGAAGCGCTCGTTGTGGACGAACGCGCGCTTCCAGGTCCCGTTAGCGTTCGGCTTCGGCGGCGTCGAGCCCGTCGTGGGATCGTGCCGCGTCCAGCGGCATTTCGGCTGGGTCGTGAGCCCGCAGTCGTGCGGGATCAGCGAGTACATGGCTCCCCGCTGATTGTCGGCCGAGGGCCCGAACGCCACGAGTCGACCAGATGTGAAGGTGCCCCCGACTCCAGGCGTCGTTTCGACCTCGGTGTTGCCCTCGGTGAGCAACGTGCGCTCCTTCGCCCCCGGGTTGGTCAGGTCGAGCATCTGGATGCCGGGCGCCATCGTGCTGCTGCGGTCGATGCGATACACCTTGCGCCCCGCGGAGTCCAGGAACAGCGTCGATTGGAACGCGTTCCGCGCCGGGGTCGAGACGAGCGTCGTGTAGGTGTCGGTCGACGGGTTATAAAGCACCCAGTTGCCGGAGAACCTCAGGATCAGCCGATTGGCCACCGGATCCCACACCGAAGCACAGCCGTAGCCACCGGGCCGGACATTGCGCCGCTCATACTCCTTGGTGCCCGTGTTCCACGACCACACGACCTGGGGCACGGAAAGCCCCGCTGGAGACCAGAAGATTCCTCCGCCCGAGTAGACACGCTTGATCCCCGGGATGTAGGCCTCGCAGTCATAGGTATGGACGGATGCGGGTGACCCGTCGAGATATGTCGGGCCATAGATGGCGCCCGCCGGGCCGGGGATGGGAACATAGGCCGTCGAGGGTGCTCGGAGCAGGCTCCACCGATTCGTCGAGAGGTCGAACGCCACCACGCCGTTGTGAGCGCTGTCGGCGTGGCCGCCGTGCCGAACGAACAGCAGCCGCCCGGCATCCGTGTCGAGTGCGGCGCTGTTCCAGGCCCCTATCATCGCGGCCGTCCCCATGCTCATCCCTCCATGCGGCAGGTCGGGGACGAGCTTGGTGCCATCGGAGGCTTTCGCCTGATCGAGGCTGGTGCCGGGTATCTCCGTCCATTGCGCCGATGCGGGGACGGCAGCGAGTGTTGCGACCGCGGCGATCCCCAGAGTAAAGACTCGAATGAATGAAATCATGATGGCTTGGAGCCTCCGTGCAAGCGCGCTTGCATGATAAATGCGCGGCCTTACGATCGGCCAGCGCGCCCACTCTGCCATCAACACGTCCCTATTCAAAATCAAATCCGCCAATGAAATCAGGATCGTAGTTGTCAATCGGTGTCTGAGAAAACGGCCTTGCGAGAACAGGACTTAGGGGCTTACCATCGACTCAGGTCGAGCCCTTGCGGACCAAGATTCTCCGCGAAGCCGGAGTCTTTCACCCTGTTCGGCGGATTTGCGGGGGTGCCGATACGTCTTCCGAGCCGGTTCATCCCACGCGCTACTTCGACTTCAAGCGTCTTGAGCGTCTCGAGCCGAGCAACGGTCTATGGGATGACGTGCAGCAGCTGCGCTACGCAGTCTACTGTGTGGAATGCAAGTACCTCGATGCCTCACGCTACCCCGACGGGCGAGAAACGGACGAGTACGATCCGCACTCGGTCCACTTCGCCGCCACGAACGAGCGCCAGGAAATGGTGGCGACGTTGCGTCTCGTGCGTGACTCTCATCTGGGGTTTCCGCTCGAGCACCACGCGGGCAGCCTCTCGGCCGACTATCACAAACTTCCTCGGAAGGCCACAGCCGAGATCTCCCGCTTGATCCTAGCCAGGAGCTACCGGCGCCGCGCCAACGACGGTCTCTATGGCCAGGAGCTTGGTGAGACCGACGCCGCAGCACGCGCCGAGGCGACCTACCGACGTAGCCAGTATCCCCTCATCCTGTTCGGGCTTTTCAGAGAGATGTACGTCGAAAGCGTGCAGATGGGACTCGAGTATTGGGTTGCCGCCATGGAGTCAGGCCTCCAGCGCTTGCTGTCGAAGTTCGGGCTGGGGCTTCACCAGGTCGGCGAGCCGATGAGCTACTACGGTGAAGTGATCCCGTACTACGCGAGCATTCGGCAGCTCGAGCAGTTCGTAATGCAGAGCCGCCCCGACGTCTTCCAGTTCTTCACGAACGCCCGCAGCTGACGGCCCGACCGGGTCGTCGCGGCGGTCTGACTGCCTACCGGCGTTCGACTCGCCGCGCGGCGCGCCCTCGACGCCACCGGCCGACCAGCAGCATCACGCCGGCCAGCAAGAGGGCGGCGGTCGGAGGCCCCGGCACGACGGTCTCGGTGAGGCCCAGCCCCAGGAGGCGATGCGCCTCCGTGGTGGGGTGCGTGAAGTCGAAGAAGACATACCCCGGGCAACCGGCGAGCAAGGCGTCCAGGTTCTCGACACACTGATCCGTCGTGTTGGTGAAGCCAAAGGCGCTCGGATTCGCCAGCACCGCGTTGAAGGCGCTGAAGGTGTCGAAGACATCGATGTCCACCGACAAGCCCGCCTGCTGGAGCCCCGTTTCAAGCGCGCCCATCGCCTGAAAGAGCCCCGCCCTGAAGCCCTCCGCAAGCACGCGGAGGTCGTCTTCCAGGCCCGTACCGCGGAACTCCGGCGTCGCTCCGATATCGACCATGTTCGGAATCAGAAAGTGCTCGCCGCCGGCCAGTGCGAGCGTCTCCACGATGGCCGTAAGGTTGCCGACTGCGGTGGCCGCCGCCTGGGCGACGTCGCCGCCGGTGAGCTGCGCGAGCACGAGATCATTGGGGCCACCCCACACGAGGAATAGCGTACTGGAAAGGTTGACCGGCGGGCCGCTTGTCAGGAATTCATTCATTTGTGCCGTCAAGCCGGTGTGCTGAAGCGCGGCGATGGAATGGATGCCAAGGCCCACCGGCGTGTCGGTCTCCCAGCTCACGTTCTTGTCCCCGGTTGTGGCGCCCCCGACCGCGTAGTTCGTGCCACCCGGCGTGCTGGCAGGCAGCAGGGGCAGGCCGAGAGCCGCCGCGAGGTATTCCGGCGCCACCAGACCGTTGGAGAATCGCTGAGCGTACGGAGGCGAGGGAGGATAGACGCCCCCGCTCAACGCGAACGCACGTCCCGAGTCCGCGAGGCTGTCGCCGATTACGACGAGCGACGTGAACGGCCCTGCCCCCGCCGGTGTAGGAGCGAGGGTCAGGCCTATCAAAAGAGCCAGAAGCGCAAGTCTAGCCACGCAGTCCTCCCTGTTTCTTGGTGAAAGGCGCTCCATTGTGGCTCGTCGTCGGGAAGGATGCAAGGCGAGCGCGTCAAAACTACATCGTCACAGGATGGCACGCCCCATGCTCTGCGCTCGGAGTACCCCTGGGGCCAACCGGGGCCCCAAGCCTATTTTTTGGGTGGACGCATCATTGCCTCCCGGGAGAAAATTGGAAGCAGGCACGTCTAGAGTTCCTATAGTGCGCGGGCCAGGGGAC
>DASTYT010000015.1 GCA_035764725.1 Candidatus Methylomirabilota bacterium
GACGCGGTGGCAGTCATCGCGGGGCCCAAGGGCCGCCGCCGCGTCCCCCTCGCCGAATTCTTCACCGGCGTGCGCCGCACCGTGCTGGGCGCCGACGAGCTGCTCGTCGAGCTCGTCGTGCCCGATCCGGGCGCTCACAGCGGGGGCCAGTATCTCCGCCACACGCCGCGACGCGAGCTGGACATCGCGGTGGTGGGCGTGGCCTCCCAGCTCATGCTGGGTGGCGACGGCAAGTGCGCGAAGGCGCGCATCGCGCTGGCCGCGGTCGCGCCGACGCCGGTGCGCGCGACCGCCGCCGAGCAGGCCCTGCAGGGTCAGGCAGTGACGCCCGAGCTCATCGAGCGCGCCGCTGGCCTCGCCGTGAACGCGGCCAAGCCCATTGCCGACCAGCGGGGCTCCGTGGAGTTCCGCCGCCATCTTACCCGGGTGCTGACCCGGCGCACGCTCACCACGGCGCTCGCCCGCGCGAGCGCCTGACCCTACCAAGGAGACCCAGTGAAGAAGCAGGTCCTGAGCTGCACGGTGAACGACGAGGCGGTGGAAGTGCTGGTCCGCCCCTACACGACCTTGCTGGACGCCCTCCGCGAGGACATGGGGCTCACCGGCCCCAAGGAAGGCTGCGGCACCGGCGACTGCGGGGCGTGCACGGTGCATCTCGACGGCCAGCCGGTTGCGAGTTGCCTGATGCTCGCGATGCAGGCGCGCGGTCGCTCTGTCCGCACGATCGAGGGCCTGGCCAAGACCGGGCAGCTCCACCCCCTCCAGGACGCCTTCGTGCGCCACGGCGTGCCCCAGTGCGGGTTCTGCATTCCCGGGGTGCTGATGGCGGCCGCAGCGGTGCTCGCCGAGAATCCCAAGGCCACCGAGCAGGAGATCCGCTACGGCATCGCCGGCAATCTCTGCCGCTGCACGGGCTACACGAAGATGCTGGCCGCGATCACTGAGGCCGCGGGCGCCGGTTCGGCCGCGGGCGCCTCGGCGCGGCGGGAGGGCTAAGCCATGTCCGTGATGAAGACCACGCGCGACATCAAGGGAGTGGGGGATCCGATCCCGCGGGCCGACGGCCGCGAGAAGGTCACCGGCGCGGTGCTGTACGTCGCCGACATCCAGCCGCGCGGCCTGCTCCACGCCAAGCTTCTCCGCAGCCCGCACGCCCACGCCAAGATCGTGCGCATCGACACGAGCAAGGCCAAGGCTCTGCCGGGCGTGCGCGCTGTCATCATCGCCAAGGACATGCCGCAGCTCAAGAAGAAGGCGCCCACGCGCGCCCACGCCGTGCTCGCGATCGACCGCGTCGTCTTCTCGGGCCAGCCCGTGGCCGCGGTGGCCGCCGACGAGCTCGCCATCGCCGAGGAAGCCCTCGATCTCATCGAGGTGGAGTACCAGGTGCTGCCGGTGGCGGTGGATCCGCTCAAGTCCATGCAGCCGGGCGCGCCGCCGGTGGCGGAGGCCGGGACGGAGGCCGACACCAGCGAAGCACTCGCGCACTCCGCGGTGGCGCTCACCTCCACCGAGACCAAGCCGGCCAAGGCCGTCAACATCTCGCAGCAGGCGACGGTCAAGCGGGGCGACGTGGCCAAGGGCTTCGCCGAGGCCGACCATGTCCTCGAGAAGACCTATCGCGTGCCCATGGTGCATCAGGGATACCTCGAGCCCCATGCCGTGCTCGCGCAGTGGGACACCGTGGGCAATCTCACGCTCTGGGCCAGCACCCAAGGCTCGTTCAACACGCGCTCCGAGGTCGCCGACGTGCTGGAGATTCCGGAGAACCGCATCAAGGTGATTCCCGTCGAGTGCGGCGGCGGCTTCGGCGGCAAGATCCGCGCCCTCTGCGAGCCCATCACGGCGGAGCTGGCGCGCGTCACCGGCAAGCCCGTCCGTTACGTGATGACGCGGAAGGAAGAGCTGGAGGCGGGCATGCCCGCGCCCCAGGTCATCATCAAGCTCAAGACCGGGGTCAAGCGCGACGGAACCCTGCTGGCCCTCGAGGCCGACACTATCCTCGACACCGGCGCCTTTTCGGGCACCGTGCTCGCGGTGAGCGCGGTGTTCCTCGGGAGCATGTACAAGTGGCCGGCATTCGAGATCCGGGGCATGGAGGTGCTGACCCACAAGCCCAGCGTCGCCGCCTATCGCGCGCCCGGCGCGCCCCAGACCATCTTCGCCATCGAGTCGCACATGTCGCAGATCGCGCGCGAGCTCGGGCTGGATCCGCTGGAGTTCCGCATGCGGCATCTGATCCAGGAAGGCGACCCGATGGTGAACAATCAACCCTGGCAGAGCAACGGGGCCAAGCAGGTGCTGGCCAAGGTCGGCGAGCATCCCATCTGGAAGGGGCGGAAAGAGTGGGCGGCCAGCGGCGGCAAGGACGGCCGGGGGCTCCGCGGCACCGGCTTCGCTCTAGGCGGCTGGCTGGGCGGACTCCAGCCCACCAGCGCGACGGTCCGGCTCAACCCCGATGGCTCACTCAATGTGCTGACGGGGCAGGTGGACATCGCCGGCACCAACATCTCGCTGGCTCAGATTGCCGCCTCCGCCTTCGGGGTGGACTTCGACCAGGTGAAGATCACCACCGGCGACACCGACTCCGCCCCCCTGACCGGCCTCTCCGCGGGCAGCAAGACGATCTACACCGTGGGCTCCGCGGTGCTGAAGGCGGCCGAGGACGCGCGCAGGCAGACGTTCGAGATCGCGGCCAAGGAGATGGAAGCCTCCGTTCACGACCTCGAGATCCGCGACAACAAGGTCGTGGTCAAGGGCGCGCCGGACAAGTCGATCACGCTGGCGTCGATCGGCAAGAAGGGCAATCTCTACATGTCCAAAGTGCCGCCCGTGCTCGGCACCGCCACGCCGGCGTTCTCCCAGCAGGCGCCCGGCTTCGCCGCCCAGATCGCGCGAGTCGAGGTGGATCCCGACACCGGCGAGACCACGCTCCACGACTTCGTGGTCATCCAGGACGTGGGCAAGGCCATCAACCCCCTTGGCGTGGAGGGCCAGATGCAGGGCGGCGCGGTGCAGAGCCTCGGCATCGCCATGACGGAGGGGCTCATGTTCGACGACTCGGGCCGGCTCATGAACCCGAGCCTGCTCGACTACCGCAAGCTCACCGCCGCGGATCTGCCGAACATCGAGACCATCATCGTGGAGGTCCCGTCGCCCTCGGGGCCCTTCGGCGCCCGCGGCGTCGGCGAGCCGCCCATCGTCCCGGCGCCGGCCGCCATCGCCAACGCGGTGGAGGATGCGGCGGGCGTGCGGATCACCGAGCTGCCGGTGACCCCGGAGCGCATCGCGCTGGCGAGGGCCGCCAAGGGGAACGGCGGCTAGCGACCGCTCACGCTCCGCGTGGGCGCCAGAGCTTCTGGGAAGGCACGCGCATCGCCCGGTTGAACTTGCTGGATGAGTTCTCCCAGGCGATCACCGCGGTGAGCTCCACGAGCGCGTCGTCCGCGTAGTGTCGGCGCACCCGTTCGAAGAGCTCCTCGGACGTGTCGCGCCCCGTGATGGTCATCGCGTCCGCGTACTCGAGCGCGACGCGCTCGGCCTCGGAGTTGAGGCTGGCCACGCGCCGGTTCAGCAGCGCCACCAGGCGCTTGTCGAGGAGCCCCGAGGCGTCGAGGCCGCTCCACATGGCGCGCGCGCCGCGGAAGATCGTGGGCCGGCGTGCATACACGCGATGGTTCAGGAGGGGCGCGCCCCACTGCTTGGCCTGCGCGTCGAGCACCGCCTTGACCGCGGGCTCCAGGCGGTCGGGGTCCGCGTCGGAGATCCGCGCCATCTCAGGCGGGCTCGCTCTCGAGGCGGGCCACCAGGTCGCGCAAGAGCTCGAGGCCACCCCGGTCGAGCGTGCGGTCGTTGACGATCAGCTCCACGTCGGGGGGCAGGCTCTTGCGGATCCGCGAGGCGCCCTGCTCGGAGCAGAGAACGATGCGCGTGAGCTCCAGCATGCGGCCGATGGACCAGGGATCGTCGGAGGAGGCGAGCACCGGCGCGATCTGCGTGAGTCCCGCCGACTGCACCGAACGCAGGAGATTCTGGCTCCCCGTGGACGTCGTGCAGACGAGGCCCACGGTGGTGCCGGGGGGCAACTCGGTCAGGCGGAGCAGGGTGGAGATGTTCGACTCGGACATGAGCGCGACCACCGGAGGCCCGTCGGAAGGCACCGCCGCTTTCACCTCATGGATGTGGAAGAAGGTGGTGACGACGACCCTATACCCCGCCAGGAAGGCCGGGTCCCCCTCGATGCGCGGGGCCAGCTCGTCCGCCAGCACGCGATCGACGGCGAGCGGGAGCTCCGCCTCGAGCGTCTCGCGGTAGCGGTTCAGCTCCTCCCAGTTGCATTCGACGAGCAGCGCGCGAAGCTTCGGCGTGCGCGGACGGCGCCCCACGTGGGGCGCGCGCGCGGCGACGGTGGCGAGCAGCTCCTCGTGGGTGAATCCCAGGCGCCGCGCCTTCTCCGTGGTTTCCTCGACCAGGCGCTCCAGGCTCCGCGCGGCCCGGCCCTGGCGGGCGGTCGGCTGCTCCACCACGAAGGTCCCGCGGCCGGGCCGGCCCTCGAGATAGCCATCCTTCAGGAGATCGGCCAGCGCGCGCGCCGCGGTGTTCCGGTTGATCCGGAGAAAGCCCGCGAGCTGGCGCACGGTGGGCAGCTGCATGCCCGGCTTGAGATGCCCGGTCTCGATGAGATGGCGGACCTGGGTCGTCAGCTGGA
Organism: Candidatus Methylomirabilota bacterium; assembly: GCA_035764725.1. NCBI lineage: Bacteria > Methylomirabilota (SeqCode) > Candidatus Methylomirabilota bacterium. The sequence continues at coordinate 4,709 of DASTYT010000015.1, forward strand.
CATGGACCGGCACGCTGCTCTGCCGGTTCACCCAAAGCCCCGACGGCGGGGCGATGCGCGAGGACTCTCGCGGCACCGGCTCGCGGCTCTAGGCGGCGAGGCGCTTCGGCTGCGCTGTCGGGGCGGGCCCCGCCAGCCAGCGACCGGTACGGATCAGGGCCAGCCCCAGGCTCACCCGGAACGGGCGACTCTCGCGCAGCGAGCTCACCAGATTCTGCCTCGCCGCCTCCACCCGTGCCTCCCTCAGCTTCTCGTGCGCCCAGCACTCCTCCGCATGCGTGTTCATCGAACCAGCCTCCATTGGCTATGAGCGGTTTGAATAATGTCCTAGGCCAGTATGACATTAATGACCTGTCGCGTCAATCTCTTGCTCGCCTCTTTTTGGTTATCCCGGAACTGACCAGGAAGGATATGGTCTAACTGTGCGTGGAGGGGGTCCATGCGAGTCCGAGACCTTCCTCGCCCGCCTGCGGGCCGGCGATGCGCAAGCCTTTGAAGATATGGTCAAAACCTACCAGCACCGCATCTATGGCGTGGCCCTCCGGATGATGGGCAGCCGCGCCGAGGCCGAGGAAGTCGCCCAGGAGACCTTTCTCCGTGCCCATGGGGCGCTCGGCGAGTTCCGGGGCGACGCGCGCCTGTCCACCTGGCTCTACGCGATCGCCTCTCGTCTGTGCCTCAACCGCCTCGCCTCGGGGGAGCACCGGATGGCCCGTCGGCGTTCGGACGCGCTCGAGATGCTTCCGGGCCCGTCGGAAGATCAGCCCGGCGGCGATCTCGAGCGGAGCGAGCGCGAGGCGGCGCTGCATCGAGCCATCGGCGAGCTGCCCGAGGACCGGCGGGTCGTGGTCGTCCTGCGCGACCTCGAGGGCCTGACCTACGATGAGATCGCCGTGGCGCTGGGACTCGAGCTCGGCACCGTGCGCTCGCGACTGCATCGCGCGCGGCTCGAGCTCAAGGACAAGCTGGAGCGCTATCTCACATGACCTGCACGGAGATTCGGGAGCAGCACTCGGCCCTGCTCGACGGCGAGCTTCCGGCGGCGGAGCGCGCCCGCGTGGAGGCGCATCTCGCCGGGTGCGCGGAATGCTCGGCCGAGCTGGCGCGCCTCGCGCGGATGCTGGGAATGCTCCACGCCCTCCCGGCGGAGCGCGCCCCGGTGGGCTTCGTCGACCACGTGCTCGCCGCCACGCGGCCCACGCCCTGGTACGTGCGCGCCTGGCGCGGGCTCACGCAGCCGTGGCGTCTCAAGCTGCCGCTCGAGGCCGCGGTGCTGGTCATCGTCGCGCTGGGCGCGGTATACGTGTTCCAGAAGACGCCCGAGCTGCAGCAGGCCGCCCGTTCCGAGGCGCCCGCGCCGTCCTCGACTCCCGCGCCCGCCCCCGCCGCACCCCCACCGGCTCAGGAGTCCACCCGCGCGAAGCCCGCAGCCCCGGCGCCTGCGGCGGCCCCTCCGAGCAGCGGCGTTTCGAGGGACGCGAATCGCGCCGAATCCAAGCTCGAGTCGGCGCCCACGGCGCCCGCGCCGCTGGCGAAGGAATCCGACTTGAAGGACAAGGCCGCGTCGACGCGCGAGGCCGAGAGCCTCGGTGAGAAGAAGAAGACGGGAGGAGCGCGGATGGACGCGCAGGCGCCGCCGGCCGCGTCCACCGCCCAGCCCGCACCTGCCCCCCAGTCCACGCCCACCCAGCCGGAGCCACGGCGCCAGCGACTCGGGGGCGCGACCACGGCCGCACCCGAGGCCGCGCGGACCTTCGCGCCGCCGGATGCGTCGGGGCGCCTCGCCGTCGGCGATCGCGAGGCGGCGGAGCGCGCGCTGGTCGAGCTGCGTGGCCGGCTCGGCGTCACGGAGGCGTTCCGCCGCGACGCCGCCGACGGAGTCGTCATTGAGATGATCGTGCCGCGCGGCGCACTGGCCGATTTCACGCGCGGCCTCGATGGGATCGGCCGCTGGACGTGGGACCGTGATCCCAGCACCTTGCCCCCACAGATCCGCCTGCAAATCTTGCTCGCCCGCTGACCGTTCCGCCCCGCCTGGCCGGGAACTTCCGCCGACCTCCCCGGTCCAACACAGCAGAAACACCCAAACGCCGGATCGACCGGGGAGGACAGTTCCCATGAAGCGGAAGCTCGCGGCCCTCGTCATGCTCTCGCTGTTCGTCACCGCGCAGATGGCGGTGGCGGCAGCGCCCGTGCCCATCACGCGGGACAGCCAGAAGGACGTGATGGTGACGATCTACAACGGCAATCTCGGTCTCGTGAAGGACATGCGCGAGGTGCGGCTGCCCGCCGGCCTCAGCGACGTGCAGTGGAAGGACGTGGCGGCTCAGATCGACCCCACCACCGTGAGCCTCAAGTCGCTCACGGATCCGGTGGGGCTGCGCATCCTCGAGCAGAACTACGAGTACGACCTCGTCTCGAGCGCCAAGCTTCTGGAGAAGTACGTGGGGAAGCGCGTGCGCCTCTACGGCAACGACGGCACCTACGTCGAGGCCACGCTGCTTTCCACCAACGGCCCCGTGTACGACATCAACGGGCAGATTCACCTGGGGCACTATGGCCGTGTGGTGCTGCCCGCCCTGCCGGAGAACCTCGTCTCCCAGCCCACCCTCGTGTGGATGCTCCGGAACGGCGCGGATCGCCCGCAGCGGGTGGAGGCCTCGTACCTCACCGGGGGTATCACGTGGCGGGCGGACTACGTCATGGTCCTCAACGCCTCCGACACGCGCAGCGACTTCACCGGCTGGGTGACGGTGGACAACAAGAGCGGCGCGACCTACGGCAACGCGGCCCTCAAGCTCGTCGCCGGTGACGTCAATCGCGCCCGCGACGGGCGCCGCGAGAGTCGCATGATGGAGATCGCGTCCAAGGCGGCTTCGCCCGCCGCGGCCAGCCGCGACTTCGCCGAGGAAGGCCTCTTCGAATACCACCTCTACACGCTGGACGGCCGCACGACCATCAAGGACAACCAGACCAAGCAGCTCACGCTGATGGCCGCCCCCGACGTGACGGTGAAGAAGGAGCTCATCTACTACGGCGCCCAGGAGTACTACCGGAATGCCTACGGGATGCCGGTGTCCAACCAGAAGGTCGCGGCCTACGTCGAGATCCGCAACAGCAAGGAGAATCGCCTGGGCCTGCCGCTGCCCAAGGGCAAGGTCCGCGT